>NZ_JBDTJZ010000108.1:0-5081 GCF_039935595.1 Mucilaginibacter sp.
AATCGGATGAGTTAAAGCGCTGCTGGTAATAAAACTCGGTAGTGTTTGATAAGTTCCTGAAATGATGCCTGGGCTCAACCAACGCTATAGGTTTATGTCCCGCAGATTGGGTTTGAATAAAGTCATAAGCAATTTCGCCATTGGTAACATTCAAATTGCCTGCTATAGTTTGCAGCAAGACGCTTTTGCCCGATCCGCTTTCGCCTATCAGTGCCCAGCTCTCGCCTTTATTAACTTCAAAGTTTAAATTGGTGAATATAGTGTTGTTTAAAAACCTTACGGTTATATGCTGTATTGAAACTATTGGTAGTGCCATGTAGGTGCGCCTCTGTATGTATTGCCATACAATTATAACAATCAAAAAACATAATCGATGCGTTTTTAATACGTGTTTTTGGGCTTACTGTAAAAGGCTTGATTTTTGCATATTATTTTAAAACAACTTAAAACCATGAAAAAATTAAATCTATTAGTATTCGTGTTAGCCATCATGACTTTGAGCAGCTGCTCAGTTATCACAGGTATATTTAAAGCAGGTGCTTTTGTAGGCATATTAGCTGTAGTTATTGTTATTGGCGTTATTATCTGGATTTTATCCATGTTTAGAGGAAAATAAATATTGTTTATTGAAATTAATTTATTTAAAAATTAAAACAGTTTAAAACAGGTAGGGTTATATTATTATAACAAAACATTATAACCATGGAAAACAATAAAGCAATAATCGAAAACTTGAACGATCTGGTTCAAATTAATAACGATCGTATTGTAGGCTATGAAAATGCCTTAAAGCAAATTGAGGAAGAGGAAATAAAAGAGGAAGCGGTGCATACCGATCTGCGGAACCTTTTTTTAGGTTTTATTGACGACAGCCGCCGGTTTAAAATGCAGTTAGCTAAGGAGGTACAGGTATTAGGCGCGGATGCCGAAACGGATACCAGTACCAGCGGCAAACTGCACCGTGCCTGGATGGATATTAAAACCACCTTTACAGGCCATAGCGAAAAGAGTATTTTAGAAGAATGTGAATTTGGCGAAGATGCCATAAAAAAAGCGTATGAATCTGCCCTGGAGGATGAGGATGTGCCGGTTTATATACGGGATATTTTAAATGCCCAGCTTAGTATTTTAGTAGATGCGCACGATGAAATAAAATTATTGCGCGACAGCGCTTAACAAAACCGCATAAAACAAAAAAGCTTTCGGAAACCCGAAAGCTTTTTTGTTTTGTAAAAAAATGAAATTACATTTTTTTAGTAGAATCCTTTTTAGTAGAATCAACCATTTTAGAAGAATCAGCTTTAACTGAATCAACAACTTTAGTAGAATCAACTTTAGTTGAATCAGTAGTAGCTGTAGTGCTGCTTTTGCAAGCTGCAAATGAAGTTGCGATAGCTAAAGCTAAAAATGCGAATTTGAAATTTTTCATGTTAATTTTTTTTAAAGTGACTATATAGTTTTGCTATTAATACAGTAAAAATAAAAAGGTAACCCGCTATTTGCAAAAAAAATGATTTGTTTTTGCTAAAAAACTAATAATCAGCTATAAAAAGTGTAAAAATTATTTTTTAATAGTATCAGTTTTAACGGTATCCACCTTAGTAGAATCAATTTACCTGGATATACATTGGTAGAATCAATAACTGTTTTTTCTTCTTTTTTCGGAGGGTCACAAGCTGCAAATGAAGAAATTACTAAAGCTAATGCAGCAACCTTAATTAAGTTTTTCATAATAATTTTTTTAAGTTAAATGTGCTTTTAATGCCATGATGTGATAAAAGGTAACCCTTGCCTTATTTTGATCTGTTGTAACCGTTATATTTATTTAATTTTGATTTTTCTTTGCCCCGATGGGTTACAATTTGATATAAACGGTATTAACAGTACAATAAAACATTGAAAGACACAACGCCAACCGATAGCGAAGTTATT
Organism: Mucilaginibacter sp.; assembly: GCF_039935595.1. GTDB lineage: Bacteria > Bacteroidota > Bacteroidia > Sphingobacteriales > Sphingobacteriaceae > Mucilaginibacter. The sequence continues at coordinate 1,933 of NZ_JBDTJZ010000108.1, forward strand.
CTTGGGATACTAAATAATTCGGAAAGTGCCTTAAAACGGTTATACGTGGCATATTTTCCAATGGTATTGCAACTTATTATAAATAATAACGGCAACGAGGATGATGCCAAGGATATTTACCAGGAGGCGATAATTGTTCTTTATAATAAAGTAAAAGCGGGTGATTTTGAATTAAGCAGTAAGCTTAAAACATATATATACTCTATATGTCGCCGTCTTTGGTTAAAAAGGCTAACCCATATTAACAGATACGGGGGTGACATAAGAGATTTTGAAGAGTTTTTACCCGCCGAAGTTGAAGGCGGAGAACTACATAATGAAAGGGACATACAGTTTGGCAAAATGAATATCGCTTTGCAACAACTGGGCGAACCTTGTAAAACCATTATGGAGGATTTTTATATCAACAACAGATCAATGCAGGAGATTTGTGAACGGTTTGGCTATACCAATGCGGACAATGCCAAAACGCAAAAATATAAGTGTCTGCAACGGCTGAAGAAATTATTTTTTCAGCAAAACTAAAGGAGTAAAACAATGAGCGAGAATCAACTTTTGGATGTAATTGAACGTTACCTTAATGGTGAAATGAGCCTGGAGGAGTTAAAGAAGTTTGAATTACTGCGTAAGGAAAGTGCCGATGTTGATGGAAAGGTGGTTGAACATCAAAATTTCACCAATCTTTTAAAGCAATATGGCGAGCGTGTTGAACTGGAAAACAGGTTGAACGCCATTCATGATGAAATTGATGTGCACAGCCTTAAAGAAAGCTTAATGGCACACCCTATATGGATTGTGCAACTATGGCGTCATCACCACTCCAAAATATCAGTTGCGGCATCTGTTGCCATATTTGCTATTTTAAGTATTATGGCTTTAACGGGCAAGTTTGATAATAATAATTCAAAAATTGTTGAATTGAAAAGCGCTAATGCCAAACTCAATCAAAAAATAGGCAGTATCAATAAATCCATAAATGATATTAAGGCCGGTAAAAATGTAGTTATAAATGATAGGGCCAGCAGCACAGGTACCGGTTTCGCCCTTACTGCTGATGGATTGATAGCTACCAATTATCACGTTATTCAAGGTGCAGATTCAGTATACATACAGAATAGCGCCGGTAAATCATTTAAAGCCAGTGTTTTATATACCGAACCTCAGCATGATATTGCCATATTGCGTGTGGTTGATGATTCATTTAACCTGAGTGCAATACCCTATACCTTTAAAAAATCAGAAAGCGATATTGCCGAGGATGTACATACCCTGGGGTATCCCAACGGAGAACAAACCTATAATAAAGGCTGGTTATCAACCAAAACAGGTTTAAATGGCGATAGCGTTCACTATCAGATATCAATTCCTACCAACCCCGGTAATAGCGGCAGTCCGTTATGGGATAGCAAGGGTAATATTATTGGTATAACTGATGCCAAGCAAGCACAGTATGAAGGCACACACTTTGCCATCAAAACAAGATATCTGCTGGATGCTATTCATAATATCCCGGCCGATTCATTACACGGTAAATCGGTTACTTTAAACAAAAAGAATACGTTAGCGGGTTTACCTGATGTTCAGCGTACACAAAAGATGAAGAAATACACCTTTATGGTGAAAGTTTATAACTAAGCATACATTACCCATCTACCTATAAAATGAAAAAGACGCTCAAGGGCGTCTTTTTTTATGGACTAAGATTTTTAGGACATAAAGATTGTAAGATGTTGGCCTTTAATCAAGACAATCCTTAAATCCTACAAATCTTAGTCCTACCTGTCAACTTCTCCTAAAACAAAATCAAGCGAACCAATTATCGCTATTAAATCAGCTATCATCACACCCTTGCCTAATTCGGGTAGTACGGAGAGGTTGTTAAAGCTTGGGCCGCGTGCTTTGGCACGGAAAGGTATTTCCGACTTTCCATCGGCAATAAAATAAAAGCCTAACTCGCCTTTGGCGCCTTCGCATCGGGTATAATAGTCCTGCGCTTTTGGGGTTATTTTTCTGGGCAATTTAGCTCGTGGATCAAACTCAGGTGTGCGTTTTAATTCATTTTGCAAACGATCAAGGCATTGATCGATCATTTTTAACGATTGCTGTATCTCGTCAACACGTACTTTATAGCGGTCCCAGCAATCGCCAACGGTGCCCATAGCCCCGGTACCTACCGGAATATCAAAATCCAATTCGGGGTAAACAGAATAGTTATCTATCCGACGTAAATCATATTTTAGCCCTGAACCACGCAATACTGGGCCGGTACAGCCATAGTTTATGGCCACATCCATAGGTAAAACGCCTACGTTAGCTGTACGGCTTATAAACACCTGGTTATCGGTAAGCAGGCGGTTCAGCTCCACCATTTTAGGTTTAAAATAGGTTACAAACTCTTTGCAGCGTTCTTCAAAACCCACCGGCAGATCATAAAATAAACCACCTATCCAAATATAATTGTATAACAGGCGCGAGCCTGATGCCCACTCCAGCATACCCATGATATGCTCTCTATCCCTAAAACACCATAAAAAGGGAGTGAATGCGCCAATATCAATACCATAAGTGCCAATAGCTATCAGGTGCGACGCGATGCGGTTCATTTCGCAAACCAGCACGCGGATATATTCAATACGTTTTGGTATATCCTTATCAATGCCCAGCATTTTTTCGACCCCCATTACCCAGGCATGGCTGTTATTCATGGATGCCAGGTAATCCATACGGTCAGTAAACGGGATAGTTTGTTGGTAGGTTAATGATTCGGCGTGTTTTTCAAAACAGCGGTGCAAGTATCCCAGATGCGGAATAACCTCTTTTACTATTTCGCCATCGGTAATCAACTCCAACCGCAAAACCCCATGTGTTGACGGGTGCTGCGGCCCCATATTCAACACCATATCCTCAACGCTGGCGGCGGAGATCTTATCTTGATATTTTTTTAAAGCTTCGGTCACTCTAATTTCGGATTTCGGATGTTCGATTTCGGATTTATTTTTTTATGTCATTTCGAACATAGTGAGAAATCTATGCACGAGATTTAATATGTATAGATTTCTCCTCGTACCTCGTTCGAAATGACAAGGTTAACTGTCTATTTTAATTCCTTTATAATACTCCGCTGTTTTATAATCTTTTCTTAATGGATA
>NZ_JBDTJZ010000109.1:0-20920 GCF_039935595.1 Mucilaginibacter sp.
TTATAACCTTTTACAATTTTGTCAAATGGAACTTCTTTATGCGTAGTTTCATTTACCCGCTGATAGCGTATGCGCGAGTGATCGCGACTGTCAAGCATATCAAAATCAAGCGATGTGGTTTGTACTGCCGAAAAAAGCTTTACAGGTATACTTACCAAACCAAACCCAATCGAGCCTTTCCAAATTGATCTCATAGCAAATAGTAATTTTACTTATGATAACCATCAATAGCACAAACGGTTTGCTATAGCCTAACTTACTAATTAGTCTGGATTAGGCCGGGAGGAAAAGTGAGCTTAAATGTAGTGCCGATGCCTTTTTCAGATTCAACATTAATATCAATATTATGAAATACCGCTATTGATTTTACAATAGGCAGGCCCAAGCCAAAACTTTCTTGCTGTAAGGATTGCTTTAGCTTTTTAAAACGGTTAAATATATAAGGCATATCCTCAGCTGCAATTCCCAGCCCGGTATCAATAATACTAATGGTATATACACCATTCTCAATTTCGCCAATAACCTTAATATCGCCCTGTTCGCGGTTATATTTTATAGCGTTATTGATTAGATTGAAGAACAAGTTGAATAATAAAAATTTATTTACGTTCACAAATATCCAATCGGCGGGTATCTGAATGCTATAGGTAATGCTTTTATCCTGTAGTCTTACAGATATTTCTTCCTGTATTTGCTGAAGCATCTCAGCAACGGCAATTTTATCTTCCTTTAAAAACTGCTCATTTTCAATTTGCGATATCAGCAGCAATGTTTTGGTAATGCTTTTTAAACGGTTAAGAATTTTCTGCATTTCCAATAAACGCACTTTTACCTCGTCGGCTATATCCTCCTGCTCAAACATATTTTCAATTTTTGATTGAAGAATAGATATGGGCGTCATTAACTCGTGCGACGCGTTGGAGATAAACTCTCGCTCTTTTTGAAAAGTTTGCTCAATGGTCTCTACCATTTTATGTATGCTGATATCAAGGTACTGAAAATCAGAGGTACTGGTTTTTACTTCTACATACGAGCCAAAATTGGGGAACTTGCGGCCTATAAGTTTGGTTTTTATGATAAGCGCCAACGGCCGTAACAAATGGTTAGAATAAAGTTGGTCGGCAAGTATGGTTAGCAGTACCATCCCCACCAAAATCTGGAAGGCTATGTTTTGTAATGGGGTTGTGGTTTCGCCAATAGTATCAGCACTTTTACCAATCTCCAGCAAATAGTTTTTGTTACCGGCCTTAAAATTATGGCTTAGTATACGGTACTCAATCGTATCACCTTCTATTTTTCGTTTCTCGTTTTTTATAGTATCAAGCCCTTCGTTTATACTATCAACATCAAGGCTATAATATTCTTCTTTTAACGGCGAATAAGCTGCGTACAAATTTTCTTCAACACCAGATTTTTTTATGATATCAAGTATCTTATCCTTTTGTTTGCGTAATTTATTGTCTGTAAAACTTTCATTTATATTTTTAATAACTGTCGGCAGCAGTAACACAAAAAGTATTACTATTACCAGTTTTGAAATGGCATTAAACAGCGTAAGTTTAGTTTTAAGTCTCAACTGCTTAAGTGTTTATTTTTATTTTATAGCCCAGGCCCCGCACAGTTTCCAGCCATTCGGGCTGGGCATATACGTTTAATTTTTTACGTATATTTTTTATATGTGCGTCAATATAATTGGAGTCGTAATCGTTATTGATAATGCTGCCCCAAATATGCTCGCTTAGTTGCATACGGGTTAAGGTGCGATTTTTATGTAAAATGAGGTATGCTATTAAATCAAACTCCTTTTTTGTGATGGTATTTATCACATTATTTTGATGGGTAATGCTGCGATCCGTAAGGTTTATTAAAAATCCGTCAAGCTCAACCACGTTTTGTTTTAACCCAAACTTACGGCGCACTATGGCCTGCATACGGCTGTGCAATTCTAATAACGAGAATGGCTTGGGTAAATAATCATCTGCCCCCAAATCAAGGCCTTTTATTCGGTCGTAAACTTCGGCGCGGGCGGTTAAAATTATACAAGCCGCATCGGGGTTGTTTTTTTTTGTTTCCTTTAATAAATCCAGCCCGTCGTAATCAGGCAGGCCCAGGTCTATCAATATAAAATCATACAAATTAACCCCTATCTTTTCAGAAGCCGACGCGCCATCAAAACACACCTCGCATTTATAATTGTAATTGGTTAAAAACAGTTCCAATTCATGCGCCAATGCTTTTTCATCTTCTATTATTAAAACGTTCATTTACTTATTTAAAAAAAACATAGTAAAATGTTAAGTTAAAAAAACTTTCACGTTTATTCATTAATGATCCCTCTACGTTTACCGGGATAGAATACTTATATGAAAATTCAACTGTATAATGTGGCCTGTTATAGGCTACTGGTATCTTAAAACTATAATTTAATGCATTAAACCTGCCATTGTTATATGGATACGGGTCATCAGTACCATGTATAAGTAGGTTGTTTACAGCTATTCTATCCTCGTGTTCGGTTGAATATCTTTGTACAAAATTTTGCGTGCCCACTATTACACTTATACCGGGGTTAAAGGTCAGGTAATCTTTATCATCAAAAACATTCCAGTCGGTTTCAAAATATTTAGAAACGTTTAGCGTAGCAAAAATGTCTGATTCTTTGCCAAACAGGTAATCAAGTGTAACACTTGATTTAAATAGCCCCCAGTTATAGGTGTTTTTTAAATTTATATCATGCGCCGATGCCGATTCAATTACCCGCTCTTCTTTATTAAATATAAAATGGGTATAGCTTATTGTTCCTGATAGTTTTTTGGTTAAATGGTATAAATAACCACCACCTACATCAATTTCATCAACAAGGGTACGGTATCCCAATAGCCTTAAAGTCGATCCGTATACAAAAAAACCCCCTTTTGTATTGTATATGGCATTGGCTGACATGAACGGGTATTTTATAGGACCAGTACGACCAAAAAACATAGCATCGCTACCATAACTTATACCTACAGCAATTGATCTTTTACGTATCACCGAGTCAGTATCGGCCAATGTATGGTATACAGGTAAAGAGATTATTTCCCTGTTAAAAGCCATAAGTTTAACCGGGGCAAAAATTATAGTAAAAACTAAAACACACAAGTATTTCATTGATATGGGGTATTTGCTAATTTTCATTTCTTCTCGGAATTTCAGGAGGCCGTTCCATACCTTCAGGTCTGCGCTGACGCTTTGGCTTAACTGCGGGCGGGGCATCAGCGGCATTGCCATCATCAATTTTTTCGGGCTTCGCTTGTCGTTTCGCTTTTGAAATTTCTTTAACCTTTTTCTTTTCTTCTTCCTGTTGTTGCTTTAATTTTTTCGACAATGTATCCATCTGTATCAATTCATGCGATGGGGCATAAACTGAAAAAACAGACTTGTACGGGGCAGTCTTAGCTTTTTCGGCAGATGATAAGCATGGTGCAAATAGCAATAACAGAACAATATATGCAAACCACTTAAGCATTGAAAAGAATAGTTGTTAAAAAACAGCGAATTATTTTAAACATTAATTTTTTATCTAATTACATAAAAAAACAGTTGTAATTATACAACTGTGCCATATATTTTACTATAAAAATTATAAAACAACCAGCGATAGGCTTAAACAGGGTATCGGGCTCTAAATAAACCCAGGGTAGTTTATTCTGTAATATTAAATATCTTTTGAAGTATAAACCCTTTGTCGATCATCAACAATTATGCAACCTACTTGGTTTAACTTGTTAATTAAATAAAGGCCGCCGTTAACACCCATGGCCATTACCGGGGTAGCCATTGCATCGGCAAACTCGGCAGTAGGGGACAAAACGCTTACACTTGTAATATCGCTAACTAAAAATCCGTTTTTAGGATCTACGTTATATGCTGCACCAGTTAAAGACGCATACTTTTCTGTATTACCAGATGTGGCAATTGCCATGTTACTTATATCAACATTAGCGTACGGTTTCATTTGTTGTTCAGGGTCGGCTGTTGCTACGGTCCACGGGGTCATATCAGGCTGACTACCCCAGGTAATCAAGTCGCCACCGGTATTAACTACGCCATTGCTTACACCTGCCATTTGTAATGCATATTTTGCCCGGTCGGCAGCATAGCCTTTGCTAACAGCGCCAAAACCAATACGCAAATCCTTTTCGTTTAAAAACACAGTGCAGGCAGCAGCATTAATTTCAATCTTTTTATAATTGGAGCAGGTGGTTACAATTTTGGTTAGGGTATCAGAGCCGGTTTCAATATTAATATCTCGCATGCAATTTTTATCAGAAGCGGAGTAGGTAATATCAAAAACCCCATCTGTTAATTCGGCAATTTGCAGGCACCTGTTTATCAAATTAAAAATTTCGGCACTAACCTTTACCGGTTTAATACCAGCGTTACGGTTTATTTGGTTAATAATACTATCGTCGCTAAAAGTGCTCAATAATTTTTCAACCCGGGCTATTTCGTTAATAGCCATTTCTATGCGGTCACCAGCCCATAATGGGTCATTACTAACTACACTTATTTCAAAATTATCGCCCATTAGGCGCGCAGTACGCCTAAAAATGGTTAAACTATTTCCTATTAATGATTTTTGAACAGCCAGCATAGTTAAAAAATTAAATTAACCAATTAGTATACGGTGCATACATACACGCACTTGTTATACTTATACTGAGAGCTAAATTATTAGTAGATTATGAAATTAACATGAAAAATGGCCCATAAAAGCTTTTTATGAGCATTTAATTTCAATATAATTGAGTTTAAATTATACTACCGTTCCTTCTTTTAGTTTTTCAGCATTTTCTGCAAATTGCAGTGCTTCCATTATCTCTTGTATATCGCCATTCATTACACCGGGAAGGTTATAAATGGTTAAGCCTATGCGGTGCTCGGTTAAACGGCCCTGCGGGTAATTATAGGTACGCACCTTTGCCGACCTATCGCCGGTTGAAACCATAGTTTTACGTTTTTTAGAGGTCACTTCCAGGTGCTTTTGCAACTCCATTTCGTAAACCCTTGAACGTAATACCTGTAAAGCCTTATCGTAGTTTTTTAATTGCGATTTTTGATCCTGACACTGGGCAACAATACCTGTAGGTATGTGGGTTAAGCGCACAGCCGAATAAGTTGTGTTTACCGACTGACCGCCCGGACCTGAAGCGCAAAACAGGTCCTTACGTATATCACTTACTTGCAAATCAATATCAAATTCATCTACCTCAGGCAATACCACTACAGTTGCCGCCGATGTATGTACGCGGCCCTGGGTTTCGGTATCAGGTACACGTTGTACACGGTGCACGCCCGATTCGTACTTTAACGTACCGTAAGCATCCTCCGCTATTACATTAAATACTATTTCTTTATATCCGCCTGATGTGCCTTCGGTATAATCAACCAGTTCAGTTTTCCAGCCACGCTTTTCGCAATAGCGCATATACATACGGTAAAGGTCGCCTGCAAAAAGCGCTGCCTCATCACCGCCCGTACCACCACGTATCTCAACAAGGGCGTTTTTTGAATCTTCAGGATCTTTAGGTATAAGCATTAAGCGTATCTCTTCTTCCTTTTGTTCCTGCTGCACTAAAAGTTCATCCAGTTCCATTTTAGCCATTTCTCTAAACTCTTCATCCTTCTCGGTAGCTAAAATGTTTTTATTAGTTTCAATATTACTCATGATGTTGCGGTACACATTATACTCATCAACTATCCTGGCCAGATCCTTATATTCCTTGTTCAACTGCGCAAAACGCTTCATATCCGACATTACGTCAGGACTGCTCAGTTCGCTCTCTACATTTTTCCAGCGTTGGTATATCGCTTCTAATTTTTCTAACATGATGATTTTGGTGGTTGCAGCTATAATAATAGCCCTGCCTTAAAAAGCGCACAAAAATACGCATTAAAGCTGAAAACGGAAAGCCCGAACCCGAAAGCTTACTTTTGGCTGAGGATTTAAATAAGGTTAATCAAAGGATCAGGCTTCAAAATATTGCAGGGTTAATTCGGCCCCGTCAAACACAGCGTACGAGTTATAATTTACCCATTCGCCTAAATTAACATACCTACTCGCGTCATTTAACTGTATATCAAGCGGCAGGTGCCTATGCCCAAAAACCAGGTAGTCATAAAATTTTGTTTTTAAAAGTTCACGACAGTAAATTACCAACCACTCCTGTTCCACATTTTTACGGGTCACATTATTTTGACCGACTATACGGCTATGCTTAGACCAATAGTTAGCCACGCCAACGCCCAAATTGGGGTGCAGGCGGGCAAAAAGCCATTGACATATTTTGCTTCTGAATATTTTTTTCAGGATCTTATACTTTGCATCTCCCGGGCCCAGGCCATCCCCATGGTGCAGGTAAAATTTCTTTCCGTTACGTTCTATTTCCAGTTCATTGTTAATGATGATGGCACCCAGTTCTTTTTCAAAATAATCAAACATCCACATATCATGATTGCCTTTAAACAAGTATAGTTTTATACCGGCATCGGCCATTTGAGCCAGTTTGCCTAAAAAACGGATATATCCTTTGGGCACAACCGTTTTGTATTCAAACCAAAAATCAAATACATCGCCCATTAAAAAAACCTCAGCAGCATCAGCCTGTATCATATCCAGCCAGCGCACTAAGCGGTTTTCGCGTTCGCGACTGGCTAAATAACCACCGGCCCCTAAATGAAAATCAGACGCGAAATAAAGTTTAGTACCTACTGCCATGTTGTCAAAAATACGGTTTAGAGCTGAAAGCGTAAAGCAGAAAGGTCAAAGCATATTCCATCCGTATATTTATATTCTTCTTTCGCAAATTCACTAATGTACTTCTATCATGTTGGGCTGTGCCACTGTAACCTGAGGTTGGTTTTTAAAAAGCTCAAATACACCAGTTGCGCAAATGTTTTTACCTTTTAAGTTAGCCCAATCAAGTGTTATCTTATTGCCTTTTACGGCTACAGTGTATTTTTGATGTGGATATACCCCGCCCATGTTTAAAAGAGTTAAGGTATCGTTAACTATTCGTAATGATTTTACTGTATCGCAAAGTGTACCGGTTTTACCCAGTTGCTTACTAAAATCAGCAGCATTAAATTGCTGTGCAGATGCCTTATACCCTATAAATGATAAAACGGCCAAAAACAAAAATTTCTTCATATAAACCTATTTAAAATAAAAGCAGACCCCTCGTTACCGAAAAGCCTGCTTAATATAAGTATATTAATTAATATTAGTTCTTGTCATGCCCGCGGCCGTTGCCACGTCCGTTATTTTTCCCGTCGTTACCACGGCCATTATCACGGCCAGGTCCATTGTCACGTCTGTCATTACCTCTACCTTGATCATTACCACGTCCGTTATTATCATTCCAATGGTTACGATATTTTTCTTCGTTACTATTGCGTATGATGGCCTGGTCACGGCGACCTTTATAACGCGCGTATCTGGCCCTGTAAACATTATTGCGTTCCCAAGGGTTACGTTGGCCATTAATTACAACTTTGTAGCCATTATAAACATTGTAGTTACTGTACCTTGGCGGTAAGCCGGCCGAACGTATCCATACATTATTTTGATAATAAACGTATTGATGAGCAGGCACATCATAGTAGGCGTCAATATCGGGCATATAATAATAGTCTGCATGGTCATAACCTACAGGACCCCAATCTGGTTGGCTACCTATGTTAAATCCTAAACTTATTCTTAACTGTGCATCGGCTTGTTTAAATAGCATACAGCTAAATATCAGCGCTGTTGCAAAAATGATCTTTTTCATAATTTATAGTTGTTTTGTAGTAAGACAACTACAACACCAAATAGTTTAGTTTTTTATGCGATACTTACGTTACTTCAATATATAAATTGAAAAACCAATCATTACAAACAAAAAATGCCGGAATATCCCGGCATTAATTAGTTATTTAAAAATCAGAATTACTCGTCTTTATCTTTATCATCGGCTTTTTTGCCAACCATAGCCAATACGGGTTTACCAATAACTTTATAGCTCCCATCACCTTTTAATATAGCGGCGAGCTGCGCTTTATCCTGCATGGTTTTTACTGCGGTTGCCAATTCTTTATCGTACTTAAAATTACTTTCGCTACGGCCCTTTTCAAAATAATAGCGCGATACTATCTCATTTTCAACCAACGGCTTAATTTCATCCTTATGTATTTGCAGGTCGTTCTTTTTACTGTTAAGCAATTTGTTCTTTAAAATATCATATTCGCCTTGTATCTCGTTAAACTCCTTCTCGTTTGTAGCCTCGGTTTTTAGCAGAGCCAGCGCTTTTTCTGAAGTGGTGCTATAGGTATAGTTTTTATTGGAAAGATATTTTACAAAATCTTCATACTCGGCATCGGTTAGTTTAAAGTTACGCGCATCGGCTATTTTTGGGTGCGTATCGCGGTATTTGGTGGCATAATCAAATAACAATAGTTTGCCTACTAATACCTGGGTAACGGTAGCATATTTATCTGCTTTAACAAATAGGTCCGGATAAATACCGCTGCCATCAAAAACCGACCGGCCATTCTTGGTTTTAAACTCGTGTATAAGCGAATCTGCAACTTTTACTACGCTGCCATCATCTTTGCGGTGCGTATAATCCAACTCCTGTATGCAACGACCCGATGGCACATAATATTTAGCTATAGTGATTTTAACCAAACTATTATATTGTAACGGAAATGCCTGCTGTACCAAACCCTTACCATAACTGCGCTGACCTATTATAACAGCTCGATCAAGATCCTGCAATGCGCCTGCCACAATTTCTGAAGCGGAGGCCGAATGGCTGTTTACTAATACCGTTAAAGGCAAATCGGGAGCTATAGGGGTATTTTGAGTATTATATATAAAGTTTTTATCCTTTATTTTACCTTTTTGCGATACTACCATTACATCTTTAGGCACAAACAGGTTAATTATTTTTACAGATTCCTGTAATATACCGCCCCCGTTTGAGCGTAGGTCTAAAATAATACCGTTAGGGTTGTTTTTCTTTAGGGCTATCAGGGCGTCTGTTACTTCCTGCGCTGAATTTTCCAGGAACCTATCCAGTTTAATATAGCCCATATTGCCATCAACCATACCATAATACGATACATTTGGCTGTTTGATCTCATCGCGGGCGATTTCTTTTGCAACAGCAGGAGCATCATCTCGTTTCATCAATAATTTTACGACAGCACCTTTCGAGCCCTTAAGCAACTGGCTCACCTGATCGTTATTTTTGCCTTCAAGATTTACACCATTAATTTGCACTAACTGGTCGCCAGGACGTATATCGGCTTTTTGGGCGGGGTCCCCTTCAAATACCGACGAAATGTAAATTTTGTTATCACGTATAAATATGCTTGCGCCAATACCGCCGTATTGCGTGCTTACATAATGCAGTTTATAATCCTCAATTTCAGATTCCGGTACAAATTCGGTATAAGGGTCAAGGCCGTCAAGCATGGCGTCGGCCCCGGTTTTTATCATTTTTGCCGAGTTTATATCATCAACATAATTAAGATTTATCTCTTTATATAATGATACAAACACCTCCAGGTTTTTTGATACCTGAAAAAGGTCATCACTAAAACTCCATGTAACTATTGCCAGCATTAATATCCCGCCGGATATTAGCAGCTTTTTATATTTTTTTAACAGCGTCCCTTTCATCATCTGGTTTATAATGATTTATAAAATATAAATCTACAAAAAAGCAATATAGTTTACATTAGCATAACTCAAATTACAATCTATTATTATCAATATTTACTAAAGCTTTTTGTAGGGTAAACACTACATATTTCCTGTCGCGGTTTACCAGGTCCATTAACCGGGTTATCAAATTTTCTTCCTGCCCCTCGTTGTATTGTAGTTGCTGGTCGGTTAAATGGTTGTATTTCCGTTGAATCTTGATTTTTACCCTCGCCCACTCCTTATTTGTAATGCTAATTTCTGCCATGTTTTTTAATTATTTAAGCAAAAATATAAAAAAACAAGTTGGCACCGATAATATTTTGGCAAGGCTATTGTTTATTATACAATATTATTACATGAAGTAAATTATATAACTAAAATTTGTACCCATGAAAAAATACCTCTTAAGCGCAGCGTTGTTATTTACTGTAACCGTAGGCGCAATGGCCCAGTCAAGTACCTTTGGTATTAAAGGCGGCGTAAATTTTTCAAAAGTAAATGCCGATAATCTTAACTCATCAACAGTATCCGGTTATCAGGCCGGTTTATTTGCCCGCTTTGGCGGTGCCCTGTATGTGCAACCCGAATTATATGTGAGCAGTACCGGCGGCAAGTTCCAATCTACAGATGGTTTATATAATGGTGATGTTAAGTTTACAAACTTAAACGTGCCATTACTACTTGGAACTAAAATTGGCAGCAACAGCCTTAATTTCCGCTTAATGGTCGGTCCGGTTTACTCCTATACAATGAGCAAAAGCCAAAATTTTTCGGCAAACTTTGTTAGCGCCTATCAGGATTTTGGCAAATACAACAATAGTACGCTGGGTTTCCAGGCCGGTGGCGGTGTGGATGTAGGCCCTATAACTGCCGATTTACGATATGAAGGCGGTTTAACAGACGTTAATAAAAACTTTGGCCAGCGTCAAAACTTATGGGCCCTTAGTGTTGGCTTTAAGTTTTTATAAAAAAAGGTAAAAGCTAAAAGCCGAAAGCTAAAAGGAGCGTTTTATTATGTAAAAAGCCGAAAGCGATAAAAGCTTTCGGCTTTTTGCTTTAAGCTTTGCGCTGCAAAAAACCTATAAAACAAGTAAAGCCCCTGATGGGCAGGGGCCTTTACTAACCAATTATAAACCTAAATTATGAGAAGAGCTGTAGGAGAAGGGGTCGAACCTCCACGAAGTGGTTATTCTTATTACTAAGAGTTTCCCATATTCTTCGCCACCGGGACAAGGAGGTGTGTCTGCCAAAAATTTCACCATCCTACAGTATATAATATCAACGCCAGTTGACATTGCTGTTGGGGAAGGATTCGAACCTCCACAGAGTAGTTAGCCCGCTTCGGGTTTCCTATGATCTCCGCCACCGGGACAAGGAGGTGTGTCTGCCAAAAATTTCACCACCCAACATTGTTTTTTTATTAAAGAACTAACAAGCTTTTTGCAATTGCTTAATACAAATTTAATAGAGTTATCAATTCCTTGCAAATATTTCAACAAAAATATTTTATTTTTATTCAAATTTTAATTAAACTTGTATTTCAATATAGATATTAAAATTTATGCCTCAAAGAAAACCTTTAAATTCAGAAATTGATAATCTTGATATACAAATTTTATCAATATTGATGAAAAATGCGACCACACCATACACGGAAATTGCAAAAGAATTAATTGTATCAGGCGGTACCATCCACGTAAGGATGAAAAAATTGGAAGAACTGGGGGTAATAAAAGGCGCCAGCCTGGAAGTTGACCCACAAAAACTAGGGTATGATATTACCGCGTTCCTAGGTATATTCCTTGAAAAAGGTTCACAGTACAATGAAGCCGTTAAGCAGTTACAAACCGTAAAAGAAATAGTGGAGCTGCATTATACCACCGGAAGCTGGAGTATTTTTGCCAAAATTGTTTGCCATGATACCAACCACCTGCGCGAAATATTGAACGAGCAAATTCAAAGTGTAAAAGGTATACAGCGTACCGAAACCTTTATATCATTAGAGGAAAGTATTAAAAGGCAAATTACTTTAGAGCAATAAATTGGTTTATTAGTATCATTAGTTCATTAGTATTGTGAGCGCATATGCATCATTTACACAAATGAACTAATGAGCCATTGAACCAATAAGCTAATTAGCAAAAGTTATCAGCGCTTTTTCAATCCTGTTTATAGTTTCGTCCTTACCCAACAGTGCCGCTATATCAAACACATGCGGGCCAAACTTACCTCCAACCAGCATAATCCTGAAGGGCAGCATTACATCGCCGGTTTTCAACTCTTTCTCTTCGGCTAATGCTTTAAATTTTGCTTCCATATCGACAGCGGTTAATTCTGTTCCAATTAATAAAGCTTTGAACGCATTAAAAAAATCAGTTTTATCATCGGTCCATTTGGGTTTAACCGAATTGAGGTCATATTCTTTCGGTTTTTCAAAAAAATAACCGGCCTGTTGGTAAAAGTCTGTCAACAAAACACAACGGTCTTTTATCAGGTCAATAATGGTTAATAAATAAGCGTCGCTTTTAATATCAATCCCTTTATCGGCTAAAACCGTCTTAACTTTTTCTTTTAAGCGTTCAGCAGTTTGCTTTTTTATCCATTCGGCGTTATACCATTTGGCTTTTTCAAAATCAAACCTGGCGCCGGCTTTGCTTATTCTTTCTAACGAAAATTTTTGAATCAACTCTTCCAGGCTAAATACTTCTTGCCCGGTACCATCGTTCCAGCCAAGTGTTGCTAAAAAATTAACAAAGGCTTCGGGTAAAAAGCCCATCTCTTTAAAACCATCTACACCGTCCCAATTCATGGCATACACCGGAAAACCAAGCCGGGCACCATCGCGCTTGCTCAATTTTCCGTTACCATCGGGTTTTAATATTAATGGCAAGTGCGCCCACTTAGGCATATCGGCTTTCCAGCCCAAATAATCCCATAGTAATAAATGCACCGGTGCCGATGGCAACCACTCTTCTCCTCTAAACGCGTGCGATATTTGCATCAAATAATCATCAACTACTACCGCTAAATGGTAAGTAGGCATGCCATCTGCCTTTAATAAAACTTTATCATCAACCTGGTTAGTTTCAAAGGTAACCCGGCCTCTTATTATATCTGTAAAACTTACAGATTGGTCTTCGGGTACTTTTAAACGTATAACATGCGGCGTATGCGCAGCCAGCAAGGCATCAACTTCGTGCTGTGGTAATGCTATAGAGTTACGTAAGCTTTTACGGTAAGCATGGCCATACTGAAAGTTTGGCACTTCTTTACGATTACGTTCCAGTTCTTCGGTGGTGTCAAATGCATAGTAGGCGTGGCCATCCATCACCAGCTTTTCGGCATATTGGCGGTATAAGCTTTTACGTTCGCTTTGGCGGTAAGGGCCGTAGTTGCCTTGAGTTACCGGGCTTTCATCAGGCGAGATGCCGCACCAGTTTAAACAATCAATTATATATTGCTCGGCTCCTTCTACATACCGGCTTTGGTCGGTATCCTCCACACGCAAAATAAAATCGCCATTGTGTTTTTTGGCAAAAAGGTAATTAAACAAGGCCGTACGTACCCCTCCCAAATGCAAACCACCTGTAGGACTTGGTGCAAAACGCACTCTAACTCTTTTATCTGACATGGCGCGAAGATAGTCAGTAAGTCCGAAAGTCGGAAAGTCCGGAAGCCCGAAAATAAATCTATTCGTAAAAAAAGATGTTGAAATTACATTTAAACGCTTACGGACTTTCGGACTTCCCAGCTTTCGGACTTAAAAGATTATAATTATACAAACCTATTTACGTTATTTGGTACTTAATATGATAAACGCTTATCAAAATAAAAGGTTATGGAAATATATTCTGCTAACTCTTGCAGTAATAATTGCAAGTGGTTCGTTATTATATACCAATTACCTGGTAAGAAAAATTGCGGAGTCTGAACATACACGGGCACAGCTTTGGGCCCTTAGCTTAAAGCAAAGCATTATAAGCGACGATAAAGACTTTGCGTACGTGTTAGCCGTTCGCGACAGCTCAATAGTGCCTGCCATAGTAACCGACGAAAACGGGGAAATACAAACCACCAAGGGGCTTGACAGTACCAAAACCTTTATAAAACTGGATAATATTTCGGAATCAAATAATAAAAAAAAGCTGGAATATGATCCCGAGTATTTTGAGCATCAACGCGAAATAATGAAAAGCCAGCATGAGCCCATTAAAATTATATTGCCCGGTACCGGAAGCGGCGAAAACCTGATATACTATAAAGACTCATTATTACTTACCCGGTTAAAACTGTTCCCTTATATACAGCTTTCGGTTATCGCTGTTTTTTTATTGATAGCCTATACAGCTTTTAATTCCTCGCGCAAGTCAGAACAGAACCAGGTTTGGGTTGGCCTGGCTAAAGAAACAGCGCACCAACTAGGGACGCCCATATCATCATTAATGGCGTGGATAGAATTATTGAAAAATAAATTTGAAGCCGAAGATGACCCATTAATGGCCGAAATGGAAAATGATGTGAAGCGCCTGGAAATTGTGGCCGACAGGTTTTCGAAAATAGGCTCGACACCAAAGCTGGAGCCACATATAGTTTATGATGTGGTAAAAGATTTTGTGGATTATTTTAAAGTAAGAGTTAACAACAATATTAGCTTTGAAATGACCGGCAATACAGACCTTAAGGCCGGATTAAACATCCCACTGTTTGACTGGGTGATTGAAAACCTGCTAAAAAATGCAGTAAATGCTATTGACGATAAAGGCAGTATTAAAATAAATATATCAACCAATAAAGTGCAGGACCAGGTGTTTATAGACATAACCGATACCGGCAAAGGCATACCACGTTCAAAATTTATTACTATATTTCAACCTGGTTATACTACCCGCAAGCGGGGATGGGGGTTGGGGCTTTCGCTTACCAAACGGATAGTAGAAAATTATCATAGTGGTAATATATTTGTCCGCGATTCGGAATTAGGAAAAGGCACCACCTTTAGGATCATATTAAAACGTATACGAGATGAGCAACCAACCGAAGCCTGATGAATTTTCGCCGTTTCATCAAAACTATATCACTAAAGTACCTGATGGGGATATTGTTGATACATTAACCCGGTTAAAAGATAGCAGCTATACTTATTTAAGTAATATACCTGCGGATAAAGCTGATTATGCCTACGCCGAAGGCAAATGGACCATAAAGGAAGTTGTGGGCCACATGATTGATGCCGAACGTACTTTTGCGTACCGCATACTGGCATTTTCGCGCGGGCAGGAAGAACTGCCGGGTTTTGACGAAAACACTTATGTAGAATTATCTACCTCAAAAAAACGCACTTTAACTGATCTGGTTAATGAGTTTAAAGCCGTGCGTGAAGCTAATTTATATCTTTACAGGTCATTAACACCTGAGCAATTACTACTAACAGGTATGGCCAACGGCAGCATAATTTCGATAAGGGCCTTACTTTATATTGCCGCCGGCCATGAGATACATCACCTTAATCTTATTAAAGACCGGTACCTGGTTTAAATCTATTCGTCTTCTTGTTTTTTTGCTGCATTTTTTTCTATCAAATAAGCTATAAATAAACCAACCCCGCCAAAAAAAGCGATAGATGCAAAGTAGATAGCCGTAGGATCCCTTCCCTCCGGAAATGCCTGGGTATCTAAAATATAGGCTATAAATAAACCCAGGCCCGAACCTATTAATAACAGTGCTGTTGTAAGCACATAATTGTGACTAACCGGGCTCGGAATATTCAACCTGGGATCCATCCCGCGCTCAATCATAGCCATTTTTTCCTGGTTACGTAAATAAACTATACCAAAGATCATTGCGAAAAATCCTAATGGCACCAAAATGGGGATAAGCACCCCTAACGTATTTTCCATAATATTTAATTTAAATGTTAACGTTTTGTTATGTATAAGCTATGACTACAACTTTTATAAATGGGTTACAGCCTTTTTTTAATACAGTATAACTATTGGTTTTAAGGCTTTAAGATAAAACAAGTATTTTTATAAAAGTGTAACCTGCATCAATTATTTACCGTCATAGTTTATAGAATGCAAAACAAGCTTTCAGATACTGTACTAATTGATCAAACTTTGGCGGGCAATCAATCGGCGTATGCCGAATTGGTTAAGCGCCATCAGCGTTTTGTATTTACACTTGCACTACGTTTTGTAAAAAAACGCGAAGATGCTGAGGAAATAGCACAGGATTGCTTTGTAAAAGCATACAGATCACTCAATCAGTTTCAACATCAATCAAAATTCAGCACATGGCTATACACTATTGTTTATACCACGGCCATGAGCTCGTTGCGTAAAAAACAACTGGATATATCATCCATTGATGATGAAAAGAATACCATCCAAATTGAAGCTTTTTCTACAGGTTATGAGATGAACAATGTCGAGAAAAAGTCGAGATCGTTTTATTTAAATGAAGCTATAAGTCAGCTTTTACCGGATGATGCCGTTATTATAACCTTATTTTATAAAGGAGAACAATCAATCGATGAAATTGCAACAACGTTGAACATTGAAAAAAACAGCGTAAAAGTCAAGCTTTTTAGGGCGAGGCAGCGTTTAAAAGAAAAACTGGAACATATTTTAAAACATGAGGTTAAAGAATTGATATGAACAATATAGAAGAAAAAATTTGGGCATATATTGACGGCTCTTGCTCTGAGGAGGAAGCGTTGGCAATTAATTTATTAATTGAGCAGGATGTGAACTATCAAAAAATTTATGATGAAATAGTAACACTTAACGAACGACTAAGTTCATTGGAACTTGACGAGCCATCAATGGCGTTTACCTATAATGTATTAGAAAATATACGTAACGAAAATGCTAAACAACCGTTAAAAACAACCATCAATACCGCGGTAATAAAAGGTATAGCGGCATTTTTTTTAGTTACGATTTTGGCTTTGCTGATATTGGTGGTGATAAACATTGATTGGTCAACAAATACTACAAATAACTATACACTTCCTAAACTAAATTTATTAAGTGATAGTGTATTAAAGGGTTGCATGTTCCTTGATATCATGCTTGGAGCATTTTTGGCAGATACTTTTTTGCGCAGAAAAGACACACTAAAACATATTTAATACATTAACTTTATTTATTTAAACAAATCAGGAATATATTGATTTATGCAGCACTTTTTTTGTTGATTTTAAAAATTTGGTATGGTAATTGTTATATAAAAGTGAACCGGTAATCTACCGGTTTAATTGTGATAAGGTTTAGGTTGAAAGCCGCCCGGCGCAAGGCAGGGGCGGCTTTTATTTTTTAAGAAGATTTTTACATCAGTTAACGTCACCGGCATCAGCCAATAAACGTGGGGTTTCCTTTATAAACGGATTAATTGCCAGCGCTATAACAATAAGCAATATACAGCCTATGGCATTTAGCCATAAATAGGCCACTACTTCATAATATCCGCAAATACAAATAACAATTTCTGTAAAAACTGCCGCTATAAATACCGCGGTGCCATTAACCTTTTTAAAATAAAAAGCGGTTACAAATACGCCCAAAATAGTACCGTATATAAATGAGCCCAATTTATTTACCGCTTCCAATAAATTCCCTAAATGGCTTGCATAAAGGGCCATACCAATACAAACCACTCCCCAAAATACGGTTGCCAAACGTGAGGCATTTAAATAATTGGTTGGAGTAGCATGTGGGTTAATGGTACGTTTATAAATATCAACTACAGTAGTTGATGCCAGCGAGTTAAGCGCACTGGCTGTTGATCCCATTGATGCCAAAAAAACTATCGCTATTAATAAACCTATTAAACCGCGCGGCAAATAGTGGGTTACAAACGTTAGGAACACATAATTGGTATCGTCGGTATCGGCAAGTGCGCTATTTTTTTTCATCAACGCTATACCTTCTTTCCTGATGTTGTTTGCCTGATCATTGGCTATTTTAAGTTCGTCCTTAGCTAGCGTAATGTGTCCATCGTTTTTACTATCTAATGCCTGTACAAGCAATTCTGTTTTTTGCTTACGGTTATTAAATGCTTCGGTATATTCAGTTTCCAACTTATTATAATCGGCACTGTAACCACTATTTTTTATCTGCTTAACCTCGTACTGGTTAAAAAACATAGGCGGGCGATTAAACTGGTAAAAGGCAAAAACTAATATCCCTATTAACAATATGCAAAACTGCATGGGTATTTTTATAAGCCCATTCATAATAAGCCCCAGCCGACTTTGCCCCACAGAACTGCCGGTCAAATAACGCCCCACCTGACTTTGATCGGTACCAAAATAAGACAATTGCAGAAAGAAACCTCCAATAACCCCGCTCCATATATTGTAACGGTTATTGGGGTCAAACTTCCAATCAATAACATTCATTTTACCCATTTTGCCGGCTATTTTTATAGCTTGGGTAAAACCCACCCCACCCGGCAGCAGCATAACTACCACAATACCCGCCATAAACATGCCTAAAAATATAATACTCATTTGCAATAGCTGGGTATATGATACCGCTTTGGTACCCCCGTAAACGGTATAAAAAATTACCAGCAAACCAATAAACAGGGTGGTGTATACCGTATTAATTTCTAATATGGTTGAAAGGATAATAGCCGGAGCGTAGATAGTAATTCCGGTTGAAAGCCCCCGCTGTACCAAAAATAAAAAGGAGGTGAAAGCTCTTGTCTTCAGATCAAACCGCTGTTCTAAAAACTCGTAGGCTGTATATACTTTAAGCCGATGGAAAATAGGCACAAACGTAATGCAAAGCACAATCATGGCCAGCGGCAGACCAAAATAAAACTGCACAAAACGCATCCCGTCTGAATAGGCCTGACCCGGGGCCGATAAGAAAGTAATAGCGCTGGCCTGTGTAGCCATTACCGATAAGCCGACGTGGTACCAGGGCAATGAGCGGTTACCCATTAAATACTGATCGATATTTTTATTGGTGCCGCTTTTCCAAACACCATATAATACAATGCCAAGCAGGGTGACAGCAAGAACTATCCAATCGGTAACGCTCATTTAAGGAGGTAGGTAATGAGCGAAAATAATAAAATTAAAAAAACCAGCCAAACAACAACAATGCTGTAAAACTGGTTCCAGTTACGTATAAATGAGGGTAGGTCTGGATCAGGCGTCTCCACGGCCTTTAACCAATATATTAAGGAAGAAAGCCGCGCTTAGCAGGCCCAAAACACCGCTAACTAATATCCAGGCAAGTCCTTTATCAATAATGCCGCCAACAAATAGGCCGGTAAGTAGCGCTACCAGATAATATAAATAATCGTAGCTTTTTTCTTCTGTGTTATGGTGTTTCATATCGATACTTTATAATGCCAACAAAATTAATGGATTAATTGATTATCCGGCAATTTCGCAGGTGCATTTTTTAATAAAATTTATACTATGGCAATAATATTACCCTTCGCTAAAGGTTAACCGGTTACCAAAAGGGTCAAATACGGTCATCGTAATACTGCTTGGTGCCCATTCGGGTATTTCAAGCCCGGGGTGATTATACCTGTAATTTTTATCAATAAGTTGCTGATGATACTGGCGCAGTTCTTTAAAGTCCTCAATCGTTACATGGCTGCCGGGGCTTGCATCGCCATGATGCTCAGATAATTTAATAACTACATCGCGCAGCGATATTTGCATATAAAAGGGGCCGTCGTCCGGTTTATGCTCCCAATCAATTTTAAAACCCAGCCAAACTACATAAAACTCAATGGCCTTACTATAATCAAATACCCTTAAAATTGGCTTGGTGACTGACATAGCACTAAATTATAAAAATAAATTATGTCTCGTCTACATTAATCGCTGATATATTTTTTATTCTACCTCCTTGTCACCCGCACGTAATTTGCCCTGTTGATTATCTGCACATCTGCACATTATATGTACCTTTATACTAATTAACTGACATATTATGCTTAAAGGATTTTTCAACGTCCCTATACCGCAAAACGAACCTGTGCTAAACTACGGCCCGGGAAGCGCGGAGCGTACTGCACTTAAAGCCGCTTTGGATAGTGCCCGCGCCACACGTATTGACATACCGATGTACATTGGCGCTCAAGAAGTGCATACCGGCAAAAAGTTGGAAGTTCGCCCTCCTCATGAACATCATCGCCTGTTGGCCAATTTCCCCGAAGGGGATAAAACAACAGTGGCAGCAGCTATAAATGCCGCACTTGCCGCCAAAGCCAACTGGGAGAATCTGCCCTGGGAACAACGTGCCTCGATATTTTTAAAAGCTGCTGATTTACTGGCGGGCCCGTATCGTGCCAAAATAAATGCGGCCACCATGTTGGGGCAATCAAAAAACGCTTACCAGGCCGAGATCGATTCGGCTTGCGAACTGATAGATTTTTTGCGGTTTAATGTGCATTACATGACCGAGATCTATCAGCAGCAGCCACCCATATCGCCTAAAGGGGTATGGAACCGTGTGGAGCAGCGGCCACTGGAAGGTTTTGTATTCGCGCTTACACCATTTAATTTTACGGCCATAGCGGGTAACCTGCCATCATCTGCTGCCATGATGGGTAATGTGGTGGTTTGGAAACCGGCTTATACGCAGATTTATGCCGCCAATGTTATTATGCAGGTTTTCCGCGAAGCGGGAGTACCACCGGGCGTTATCAATTTAATTTATGTTGACGGGCCGGTTGCGGGTAATGTGATATTTAATCACCCCGATTTTGCGGGCATACATTTTACCGGGTCAACCGCCGTATTTCAAAATATATGGCAAACCATTGGCAACAACATCCATAAATATAAAACCTACCCGCGTATAGTAGGCGAAACCGGCGGCAAAGATTTTGTACTTGCACACCCCAGTGCTGATGTTGATGTACTGAACACCGCTTTGGTACGCGGCGCATTTGAATACCAGGGGCAAAAATGCTCGGCTGCCTCAAGGGCATATATCCCGGCATCATTATGGACCGGGCTTAAAGAAAGACTAAAGCGCGATATAGGCTCATTAAAAATGGGCCCTGTAGAAGATTTTGGCAATTTTATTAACGCCGTAATCAGTGAGGTATCGTTTGATAAGCTGGTTAAATATATTGACGATGCAAAAAAAGATAGCAGCGTTGAGGTTATTACCGGCGGCAACTACAATAAAAGCAAAGGCTGGTTTATTG
>NZ_JBDTJZ010000110.1:0-3150 GCF_039935595.1 Mucilaginibacter sp.
TCTTCAATATTAACCATCCGGTTGCTCGTCCCCTGGTGGGAAGCAATCAATTCGTTTAGTTTAAGGTGAATAGCTTTTGAATCTTTGTTCTGCGATTTCTGTATTAAAAAAACCATTAAAAAAGTAACTATAGTAGTGCCTGTGTTGATGATCAACTGCCATGTATCTGAATAATCAAAAATAGGGCCCGTAAATATCCAGGTAATTATGATAGTTAATGCAATGATAAACGCCGCCGAGCTGCCGGTTGCATTGGTTGCCCAATTAGCAAATTTTTCGAAAAAATTACTTTTATTTTTAGCCATAATAATAAGATCTATATAGCCATTTAACCAAAAAAAAGCGCCGATGTTTTTACATCGACGCTTTTTAGTATGGTTAAAAGTTGATTGGGTTGATTAAGTGAGTGGTTGAAGTTTCAACCTAATCAACCACTTATCCTAATCAACCATTCACTATAACTTATCAGTAGCGTTTATACAATTCAGATCCTCAAAGGCAGCTGTTAGTCTTTTTACAAACTGCTCCTCGCCTTTACGCAACCAAACACGTGGGTCGTAATATTTTTTGTTTGGAGAATCCGCGCCTTCAGGGTTACCTATCTGGTCTTGCAGGTACGCTTCTTTAGCCTGGTAGTAATCTTTAATACCTTCCCAAAATGCCCATTGCATATCAGTATCGATATTCATTTTTATAGCGCCATAGCCTATAGCTTCGCGTATTTCTTCCTGACTTGACCCCGAACCGCCATGGAACACAAAATTGATAGGTTTTTCATCAGTAAGATTAAATTTCGCTTTCACATACTCTTGCGAGTTATGTAATATTTTTGGCTGTAATTTAACGTTACCCGGTTTGTAAACCCCATGCACGTTACCAAAAGCAGCAGCAATGGTAAAGCGTGGGCTAACTTTTAATAAATGCTCATACGAGTATGAAACTTCTTCAGGCTGGGTATATAAGCGTGAGCTATCTACATCGCTGTTATCAACGCCGTCTTCCTCGCCGCCTGTTACACCCAATTCAATCTCTAAGGTCATGCCCATTTTGGCCATACGCTCCAGGTATTTGGCAGATATTTCAATATTCTCTTCAATCGGCTCTTCCGAAAGGTCAAGCATATGCGAAGAAAACAATGGTTTACCTGTTTCGGCAAAAAACTTCTCGCCATAATCCAATAAACCATCAATCCAAGGCAATAATTTTTTAGCAGCATGGTCAGTATGCAAAATAACCGCCACACCATAATGCTCGGCCAGTAAATGTACATGCCTTGCAGCCGATACACCACCTAAAATGCAAGCCTGCAGTTTACTATTATCTAATGATTTGCCCGCGTAAAACTGCGCGCCGCCATTTGATAATTGAATGATTACAGGCGAGTTTACCGCCTTTGCCGTTTCCATTACAGCATTTAAAGAGTTAGTACCTATTATATTTACAGCAGGCAAAGCAAACTGATGCTTTTTTGCTGCCTCAAACAGTTCCTGCACCTGGTCGCCGTGCAATACACCTTTATAATTTTTCAGATCCATTAGTTTTTTACTTAATGCGCGAAGTTAGCAATTTAGGTTGAAAAAAGTGGTTGAGAAGTTGAAGTGGTTGTAAAAGTTGTAAATTAACAACTACTTCAACCCTTGTAACATCTACAACAATTACAACTACTATAAACCTATAACAAACTTTTTTCGTTTCTTTGCATAATTGAAAGAGCTAGACATAGACATGGCGTGGTTTAAACGAGAAATTAAAGGGATAATTACGACTACTGAGGAGAAGAAGGAAACCCCTGACGGGATATGGAACAAATGTCCTCAATGTAAAAAACCCCTGCATTACACCGAACAGGTAGAAAACCAATACGTGTGCCACTACTGCGGGTACCACCTGCGTATTGGCTCAAAAGAGTATTTTTCTGTACTGTTTGATAATAACGAATTTACAGAGCTATTTCCCGACCTTACATCGGGCGACCCATTACATTTTACCGATACCAAAAAGTATACTGACCGCATTACCGAAACCCAGTTTAAAACCGGTTTAAAGGATGCATTACGTGTAGGCGTGGGTAAAATAAATGAGCAGGACCTGGTTATAGCCTGTATGGATTTTAACTTTATAGGTGGATCAATGGGATCAGTAGTAGGCGAGAAAATTGCCCGTGCTATTGACCATTCCATTGAGCATAAGATACCGTTTTTAATGATATCCAAATCGGGCGGGGCGCGCATGATGGAGGCAGCGTTCTCATTAATGCAAATGGCTAAAACATCAGCTAAACTGGCTTTGCTGGGGCAGGCCAAAATACCTTATATATCTTTATTAACCGACCCTACAACGGGTGGTGTAACGGCATCATACGCTATGCTGGGCGATATTAACATTGCCGAACCGGGCAGTTTAATTGGCTTTGCCGGTCCGCGTGTTATTAAAGAAACTATTAAAAAGGATCTGCCAAAAGGATTTCAAACTGCCGAATTTGTGCAGGAACACGGTTTCCTTGATTTTATTGTTGACCGCAGGGAAATGAAGGAAGAGCTTTCGGCCTTCTTAAAAATGATGAAAAATTAATTGTACGGTATAAACAAATATAAACAGAAAAGGTAGCGTAAATGCTACCTTTTCTGTTTATGAGCGGTGACGTTTATATCCCACCCTCGTTTATCTCGGGTTTTATCTCAGGCATATCTTTTATATATACCGACTTTTTGCCGTGATTTTGTTTTGGAGACATTTGCCTGTTTAAATTTGACTGGTTTTGCTGTTTATTTTGATTTTGGCGTTGCTGACCGGAGCGGCTACCGTTACCGGCTGTTTGATTGTAATTTTCCATGACTGTGATAAATTTAAAAAGGCTGCCGTTTCCGGACAGCCCCTTTGTAAATTAGATCAATTATCTTATTTTATATGTTACCCTCAGTACCGGGTTCGTGCCCTATCATACGGCCGGTTGTACGACCATGTGGACGGCTTACAAAATCAGTTTTTGCAATACCCTCTGATGGAAACTCATGTTGATTTGGAGGAGTTACGTCGGTTTGCTCGCTAAAAGACGCATCATTCCCGCTACTTTGCTGTTGCTGCTCCCTTTGTGGTGCATAACCTGAACCTTCCTGGTGAGACTTTTGTTCTTCAGGTGTCTCATTCGGG
>NZ_JBDTJZ010000111.1:0-11188 GCF_039935595.1 Mucilaginibacter sp.
TACTTCTCCAATGACCTGCAATTTAAAGGCCATGCTGTAATCCCGCTGAGTGCGTTTCTTGGGTGGTTGTTCCTGCTTTTTCATATTTAAGTTGATTTGGGGTCAACTTATTTCAGGACGGCAGAAATCCATAAAAAAAAGCCACCCAATCAGGGAGGCCTTTTTTATGCTGTGTAGAGTAATTTAATTACGCTTTAGCTTTTTTACCTTGATAAGATAAAGGCAATACAATAACTGCGATTAATGCTACAACTTCTAATACGGTTAACATGGTCTAAATTTTTTATTTGATTAATTAATGAACTTTTATTGATAAGTATCACTCTGGCACATTATCCTTTAACCTTTATAATTTTAAGGATAAGAATGTAAGAACGATGCATATTCTGAGGACGTATGCGTCACAAAATATGCCATAAAAAAAGTGGTGCTTTTTACTTAATTTCTAAAATCATCAATTTAAAAAAAACATCTGCAAAAAATAAAGGCTGATATTTTAAATCTGAACTTTATAAAAGGCAATAAAAAAAATGGGGCTAAAAAAAATAATATCATACGTTTTTCGTAAAAAAGCACGAATTATCCATCAAAATAACTGACAAAATCCTTTTTTGATCTCTTTTTGACCCCGAAAACACATTGTTCGGTAAAAAATTAACGCAAAACCACTATTTTTTGATGAAAAAGCGCACATCAGAAAAAAACATACCGATTATTTTGAAAAGCGAATGACAAACCAATTAAAAAAATATTTTTTGCCAATTTGTCATAAAACATGACAAGTGGCTATTTTCTGCCAAAATTACTTAAAAAAAGACTGACAAAGCACTGCCAAACCATCATTTTGAATAGGCTTGGCAAGTTTTATAGCTAAAACCACCCCGTGCCAAAGTACATAACCCGAAAATCTTTTCGCACAAAAAAAGCCTCCCCAAGGGGAGGCTTCTAATTATACGGTAAGATGTGGTTATTTATAATTTACCGACTTCTTGTACAAGGTCTATCAATTTGTTTGAGTAGCCCCACTCGTTATCATACCATGATACTACTTTAACAAAGTTGTTATTTAAAGCAATACCGGCTTTAGCATCAAATATGGAGGTACGTGCATCACCCTTAAAGTCTTCAGATACTACTTCGTCTTCGGTATAACCTAAAATTCCTTTAAGCTCTCCCTCTGAAGCTGCTTTCATAGCTGCTTTGATATCCTCGTAAGTAGCAGGAGTTTTTAAGCGTACAGTTAAATCAACTACAGAAACGTCGGCAACCGGAACACGGAATGACATACCTGTTAATTTACCTTTTAGCTGAGGCAACACTAAACCAACCGCTTTAGCAGCACCTGTTGATGAAGGGATGATATTCTGGTAAGCACCACGGCCGCCTCTCCAGTCTTTAGCCGATGGGCCGTCAACTGTTTTTTGGGTAGCGGTTACCGCGTGTATAGTGCTCATTAGACCTTCTTCAATACCAAATTTATCATCTAATACCTTAGCAATTGGTGCTAAACAGTTAGTAGTACATGAAGCGTTTGATACGATAGTTTGATCGGCTTTAAGTTGTTTGTGGTTAACACCCATTACAAATGTAGGGGTATCGTCTTTAGCCGGAGCTGACATAACCACTTTTTTAGCACCTGCATCAATATGTTTTTGTGCGCTTTCGATAGTTAAAAACAAGCCGGTTGATTCAATGATCACCTCGGCACCTACTTCGTTCCATTTTAGGTTTGCCGGATCTTTCTCGGCAGTTACGCGTATGGTTTTGCCGTTAACAACCAAATGGCCATCTTTAACAGCAATGGTACCTTTAAACTGACCGTGAGTTGAATCGTATTTTAACATGTAAGCCATGTAATCCGGCTCAACAAGGTCATTAATACCAACAATTTCAACACCTGGTCTGTCGATTGCAGCCCTAAAAGCCAAACGGCCAATACGGCCGAAACCGTTAATTCCTATTTTCATGATTTTTAATTTTTATTTGAATAGAAGGTTAATAAATTATTTATAGGTTCTTTAATAATATGTGTGATTTCTAATTTTACATCTGCCGCAGCCTGCCGCAAATGATCCTGAAAAGCAAAGGCTACTGAGCCTTCGAAATGTAAAGGCGCTTGCGGGTATTGTTTGTGTAAAGGTAACAAGTAAGTGTTGATTAGCCTATCAAAACCATTTTTTATGACGCTTTTAAGATATTGCTCATCCTGATTATCAATAAAAAAATCAGTAAATGAACTTAAAAACAAAGCAGGCTGCTTTCCGCGGTATACCTTTTCCAACAGGTTAGTGCGGTCGGCATCATAACGTTTGGTAAATTTTGTGCGGATAGCCTCGGGCAGGGTTTCGTTCATAAAACTTTTAATAAGCTGCCTTCCCAGCCAGTTGCCTGAGCCTTCATCGCCCAAAATATAACCTAAACCATAATTGTTAGGCTTAATTTTTTTACCATCATACCATGCCGCGTTTGATCCGCTGCCGCATATGCCGATAATACCGGGCATATTTTTACAGCAGGCTATGGCCGCCCCTTCAATATCATGCGATACGGTAATTTTGGCGAATTTAAAAAATGCAGCAAATGCATCATGCACAACCGCCTTCATCTCATCAGACGATGAGCCCGCACCAAAAAAGTAAATACGTTTTATTTCTTCGGCATGGTGTATAAGGTTAATATTCTTGTTTAAAATTTGCAGTATATGCTTCTCATCATCAAAATATGGATTGATACCGCTGGTTTTAAAAGAAGCTATAGTTCTCCCTTTATCAGCTAAGCGCCAATCGGCATGGTTTGATCCGCTATATATTACTGCAATCATTTATATGGATAATACATCAACCATTTCTAAAAGATCTTCTTCCAACTTAAATTCATGTTGGTTAAGCGCCTCTTCCAGCGAGGTTATTTTAATATGATTGGCCTCAAGGCCCACCATTTTTTGGCTATGCCCTTTAATAAGTGCATTAACTGCGGCATAACCCAGCCTGCTGCCCAAAACACGGTCAAAACTGCTTGGGCTGCCACCGCGCTGCAGGTGGCCCAGTATGGTAACTTTTATATCGTAATTTTTTACTTCCTTTTGTACCGCTTCGGCAAGGTCATAAATACCGCCGCTTTTATCGCCTTCGGCAACAATTACAATGCTTGATGATTTTTTGTTGGATTCGCCGCTTTTTAACTGTTTGATCAAATCATCAATGGCAGTATATTTTTCCGGGAGCAAAATAGCTTCGGCACCACATGATATACCCGCGCGTAAAGCAATAGCGCCCGAGTCGCGGCCCATAACTTCAATAAAAAACAAACGGTCGTGAGAGTCGGCGGTATCACGTATCTTATCAATAGCTTCAATAACGGTGTTGGTAGCGGTATCAAACCCCAATGTATAGGTTGAACCGTATAAATCGTTATCAATAGTACCCGGTATGCCCATAACGGCTATATCAGGATATTTTTTTGAAAACCTTAAAGCACCGGTAAAAGTACCATCGCCGCCAATTACCACCAGCGCGTTAATACCACGCGCTTTTAAGTTTTGATAGGCTGTTTCCATGCCCTCATCAGTATGGAACGTAAGGCAGCGTGCTGTTTTTAATATGGTTCCCCCAAGGCTAAGTATGTTACTTACCGAGCGTGTTTCCATATCATACATATCATTTTCAATCATACCCTTGTACCCTTGCCGCACACCAACTACCGGTATCCCATTGTAGATAGCGGTACGCACAACAGCCCTTATACAAGGGTTCATCCCGGGCGCATCGCCGCCTGAAGTGAGGACACCAAGTTTTGAAATTTTATGCATATTTACACCTTTAAATACTTTGCACGAAGATAAGGTGTAAAAATTACACCATTAAATTTATTTTTACTTTATTTTTACGCTGTAAATAACGTATCAATTTTTATTTTTAGCAATAACTTAATTAACAACACGGTTTGGAAGATAAACTACCCGCATTTGACTCTGCTTTTTCAATTGACTGCGTGATCTTCGGATTTGAAGCAGGCGTGCTTAAAATATTATTGATTGAGCGTAACGAAGAACCGTTTAAGGATTGGCACGCGTTACCAGGATCGATCATTAAACAGGAAGAAAGCGTTGACGATGCTGCCGAGCGTATTTTATATGAACTGACCGGCCTACGCGACCTGCACATGGAGCAGTTTCATACTTTTGGCGAGGTACACCGCCACCCGCAGGGCCGTGTTATAACCGTTGCTTACTATGCTTTACTGCGCCTTACCGGGCAAAAAGAACTGCGCCCGGTTACCCAGTTTGCGCGTAAGGCTTTTTGGCACCCTATTAATGACCTGCCTAAACTGGCGTTTGACCATAGCGAGATATTTAACCGCAGCCTTAACAAAGTGCGCCGCCGGTTAAGCTATCAACCTATAGCATTTGAGTTATTGCCCGAAAAATTTACCCTTACCCAATTGCAGGTATGTTATGAGGCTATCCTGAATAAAAAACTGGATAAACGTAACTTCCGCAAAAAAATGCTGAGCTACGGATTTTTAAAACCCTTGCCCGAAAAACAAAAAGGCGTATCGTACCGCGCGGCTAACCTGTATAAATTTGACAGGCGCAAGTATAACAAGATATTTCAGTCGGAACTTAGTTAATCAGTGATTGGTGATTAGAGATTAGTTTTTGAAGCTCGCAACCTGATAGGACTAATCACTAATTAACAAATCACTAATCTCTATCCTCCAAATGATACTTCACCAAATTATCAATTGGCGAGCGGATGATGTTACCCAGTTGCATGCCGTTTTCGGCAACAACTTCTTCTAACACGTTTCTGAAATTATAAGCAACCGAGCCTATACAGTTAAAGCTATGGCTTTGGTAATTTGGGTAATGGGTAACCAGGTTTTTAAAAAAATCCTCGAATGATGTTTTTACCAGGTTACGACTGTAGGCAATATTGGCAGTATTATCATACACAAACTTACTGAACTGCGCGCAAAAACGGTTAGCCAGGGGCTTGGTGTAAACCTCTTCGTTAACATCATCGGGTGTAAGGTGGTAGGTTTCCCAAAAAAGTTTGCGCACCTCGTCGGGCATGTAGCCGCGCAAATAGTCGGTTAATAATTTTTTGCCTATATAGCAGCCGCTGCCTTCGTCACCTAAAATATAAGCACCCGAGTCAATATTCTGTATCACATTGGTACCGTCATATAAGCAAGTATTGGTGCCGGTACCTAATATAGCAGCAAAGCCCGGCTGTTTGCCTAATACCGCACGTGCGGCAGCCAACAAATCATGCCCTATGTTTACTTTGGCTTTGGTAAATACCAGTTGCATGGCACGTTGCACATGCGCACGCATATCATCGGTAGAGCAGCCTGCGCCGTAATAGTTAACTTCGGTAATTTTTCCAATTTCCAAATCGGCAGGTAAGTTTTCTTTAAGCGATTGGGTAATGTATTCTTCACTTACAAAATAAGGGTTATAACCTTCGGTATTAAGGTACACCTTTTTATGGTCGTCAGTAACCAGGCACCAGTTGGTTTTGGTGGAGCCTCCGTCAGCAATTAAAATCATGACTGAAAGATAATAATTATTTTTGAGTACAGATAGTTATCGCTATGTATTATGTTGTACATAAAATGCTACTTTAGATTAAAAAAAACAGATGAAATACTTATTCCTTACACTACTTTTAACCCTTTCCGGACTTCTTTGCTTCGCACAATCGTTTGAAGGTGAAATTGTTTACAATAACACTTATAAGAGCAAAATGCCATCATTAACAGACGAAAAATTTACCGCGATGATGGGTACTACACAAAACTATTATATTAAAGATGGGGCATACAGATCAGAAACTAATGGAACGCTTGTTCAATGGCAAATTTATATTAACCCCGAAAACAGACTATATAGCAAATCACATAATTCTGAAACTGTTATTTGGAATGACGGCGCCGAAAATGATGACGAGGTGATTAGCAGCCAATTAAACAAAGGCGTTATTGAACTATTAGGTTATAAATGTGACGAGCTGATATTAAATTGTAAAAGCGGGGTGCAGAAATATTATTTCACCAGCAAATTGCCTGTTGATTACAAGCTTTTTGAGAAACATAAATTCGGTAATTTCGCCTTTTATCTATCAATGGCTCATGCTATACCACTAAAAATGATCGTTGAAACGGCGCAGTATGCTGTTGAAAGTACGGCTACACAAATTAAACCTATGAAGCTGGATAATACTATGTTTAAACTGCCTGCAGGTGTTCACACCGCAAAAAACCCTAATTAAAATACAATTTGCATTGCCTGATTTAAGCATATTTATTAGCTTTGCAGCGCTCTGATACAAAATATCGGTGCAGGCTGGTCCTATAGCTCAGCTGGATAGAGCAACAGATTTCTAATCTGTAGGTCTTTGGTTCGAATCCAAATGGGATCACAAATAAAAAGCCTCTCAAGTAATTGAGAGGCTTTTTGTATTCAATAAGACGGCTGCTTATTAAAACCTGTCCAAATTCATTACTTTATCCCATACAGCAACAAAATCTTTTACAAATTTACCTTGAGCGTCGCTACTGCCGTATACTTCGGCAACGGCACGCAGCTCGGCGTTCGATCCAAATACAAGATCGGCGCGGGTAGCGGTCCATTTGGCCTGGCCGGTGTTACGGTCGGTACCTTCATATAGCTCCCTGTCGGGCGATGTGGCTTTCCAGGCGGTACCCATATCCAGTAAATTTAAAAAGAAATCATTGGTTAACTGGCCCGGACGGTTAGTAAATACGCCGCGTTTTGAACCATCGTAGTTGATATTTAAAACACGCAAACCACCCAGCAGCACGGTTAGCTCGGGCGCGGTAAAGGTTAGTAAATGAGCTTTATCTATCAGCAGTTCTTCGGTTGATGCCATTGACCGCGACTTACGGTAATTGCGGAAACCATCTGCAAGCGGCTCCAGGTAACCAAATGATTCTACATCGGTTTCCTCCTGCGAGGCATCCATACGGCCCGGTTTAAATGGTACAGTTATATGGTTTCCGGCATCTTTAGCCGCCTTTTCAACACCTGCACAACCGGCTAATACAATAAGGTCGGCTAGCGAAATTGTTTTACCACCTGCATTAAACTCCTTTTGTATACCCTCTAAAACTCCTAATACTTTTTGCAGTTGCGATGGGTTATTTACCTGCCAGTAACGTTGCGGTGCCAGCCTGATGCGCGCGCCGTTGGCACCACCGCGCTTGTCAGAACCACGGAAGGTTGATGCCGAGGCCCATGCGGTTGATACCAGCTCGGATACATTTAAGCCAGATGCCAGTATCTTACCTTTTAAAGCAGCAATATCGTTTTCGTCTATCAGTTCGTGGTTTACAGCCGGGATAGGATCCTGCCATAATAATACCTCCTGCGGTACTTCAGGACCCAGGTAACGGGCACGCGGACCCATATCGCGGTGGGTAAGTTTAAA
Source organism: Mucilaginibacter sp. (assembly GCF_039935595.1). Classification (GTDB taxonomy): domain Bacteria; phylum Bacteroidota; class Bacteroidia; order Sphingobacteriales; family Sphingobacteriaceae; genus Mucilaginibacter. The sequence continues at coordinate 7,455 of NZ_JBDTJZ010000111.1, forward strand.
CCAGGCCCTTGCAAAAGCATCCGCAAAAGCATCAGGCTCATTTAAAAAACGACGTGATATTTTTTCGTAAGTTGGATCGACCCTTAAAGCCAAATCTGTAGTCAGCATGGTGGGCCTGTGTTTTTTTGAACCATCAAACGCATCCGGGATAATATCCCCTGCATTTTTGGCTACCCATTGGTTCGCACCACCCGGACTTTTGGTAAGTTCCCACTCAAAGGCAAACAGGTTCTCAAAAAAGTTATTGCTCCATTGGGTTGGTGTAGTTGTCCATATTACTTCCAGCCCACTGGTAATGGCATCAGCACCTGTGCCGGTACCAAAGCTGTTTTTCCAGCCCAGGCCCTGCATCTCCAGGTCAACGCCCTCGGGCTCCTTGCCCACATGGTCAGATGTTGCCGCACCATGTGTTTTGCCAAAGCTATGTCCGCCGGCTATTAAAGCCACGGTTTCTTCGTCATCCATCGCCATACGGCCAAATGTATCGCGTATATCTTTTGCGGCAGCTATAGGGTCGGGGTTACCGTCGGGGCCTTCGGGGTTTACATATATCAGGCCCATTTGCACAGCGGCAAGGGGTTTCTCCAGGTTGCGGGTATGCACATCGCCATCGGCTTTATCATCAGCTGATACCACGCCATGCGCGGCTTCAACACCCGGCGAACCATCGGCATAACGCAGATCGCCGCCCAGCCAGGTAGATTCTGATCCCCAGTAAACATCCTCGTTGGGTTCCCAAACGTCGGCACGGCCACCGGCGAAGCCAAAGGTTTTAAAACCCATTGATTCAAGCGCTACGTTGCCGGTAAGTATCATCAGGTCGGCCCATGATATTTTGCGGCCATATTTTTGTTTAACGGGCCAAAGCAGCCGGCGTGCCTTATCAAGGCTCACGTTATCCGGCCAACTATTAAGCGGTGCAAAACGCTGCTGCCCCTCGCCTGCCCCGCCGCGGCCATCTGTAACGCGGTAAGTACCCGCGCTATGCCAGGCCATACGGATAAACAGCGGACCGTAATGCCCAAAATCTGCCGGCCACCAATCCTGCGAGTCGGTCATCAAAGTACCCAGATCTTGTTTTACGGCTTTCAGGTCAAGACTGTTAAAAGCTTCGGCGTAGTTAAAGCTATCATCCATCGGGTTTGATAAAGCCGAATGCTGTCGTAATATATTCAACTTTAACTGGTTGGGCCACCAATCGCGGTTGCCGGTGCCGCTGCCGGCCACATTATGTTTCATGCTGCCGTTGTGGAACGGGCATTTGCTGATATCATTTGATTCTTTTTCCATTTTATAAGCAGGTTTATATAATTGATGGGCTTACTTTATTTTCCTCTAAATTAAGACATTGAAATAAACAAAGCCAATCAATTGTATCTATACGGGATAATAAAAATCTATAGGACAATATCGTGTCCATCGTTTGATGCGATAAGAGCAAAAATGGATAAAATGGTTTAAAGAATACCTTAACCCAATAGGGCAACAAATTTCTAATCTGTGGTCTATGGTTCGAATCCAAATGGGATTACGTTAAAAGCCTCTTTATTTTTGGAGAGGGTTTTTTTGTTTAGCCTGTTCGGTCTTTAAACATCTCTTTTTTGATTTAGCTGGTAACTGTGTATATCAACGGGTTGGCCAAGAGCTAACAGATTAAGTTTATCTTTCATATCTCAGCAGTTTTAACAAATTTATCTTTCGCGGTGTAGCCTAATAATGATTTTTATCAGTTAATATATTGATTTAAATCATGTTAAAAATTCATTACATTTTATTACTTTGATATAAATCAATGACCCCATGGACACTAAAAAACACCCTGATACTAACATACCAACGGAGATACCTGAACCGCAAAAACAGCCCGAACTGACACCATTTACTGAACCGTTAGTGCCGGCTGTCCCTATGGAGGATCCGCATATTGAACCCAATGAAAGACCATCAGTATTGCCCCATCCTCCAAACCCAGACGAGGGCCAGTACCCTGATGCATTCACTAATATTTAAAACTCCTTGTATAATGGAAACAGAAGTTAACAAAGCAGCCACCGAAACGCTGAAGACAATTTATGAAAGAAGAGCAGTCAGAAAATATCTTTCGGACGCTATAGACGATGAGCTGCTTGAAAAAGTTTTAGATGCCGGCCGGATGGCGCCGTCTGCTATGAACAGCCAACTCTGGAAATTTTACATCTTAACACACCAGGATACTATCAGCGAGTTTTCAAAAGCAATTGCTAAAATTGCTTTCAAATCTACCGTCAAATCAAGTTTAAAGCACCCTTTAGTTACGATCAAAACGCTGCTACACACCACACCCGAGCTTTTGCATATAGATAAAGAAGATCCTATTTTTCATGGTGCACCCGTTGTGATTTTTATCACATCGCCCAAAAATTATGAATGGGCCGGGCTTGATGTTGGCATGTGTGCAGAAAACATGATGCTGGCGGCTAAATCGCTTGGATTAGATACTTGCCCGGTTGGATTAGCTAAGTACGCAGAACAAACGCCAATCCTGCATAAATTAGAAATACCGCACTCTGAAGAAATACAACTCGCTGTTTTGATTGGATATGGCAATGAAGCACCGGAGGTACATCCGCGGGTAAAAAACAATGCCATATTTATTGATAGAATGGAATGCTGCTAACAGGGCATAATTGAGTTAACATAAGCCATCGGGATGCCTGTATCTGATCTCGGGTTCGAATCAAATAGGATCATGTTAAAAACCTTTCCATTTTTGAAAAGGTTTTTTTAATTTCCCAACGATTTCGTCGACTAATTGGTATTATACACCTGTTTTATTAGCTTAGCCCTACCAATTAAATACACTAAAATTAATAACATGGACAAGCATGATAAATTAAACTCGACCGGGAGAAGAGAATTCCTGGCAAACACTACGCTACTGGCAGGCGCGGCTGTATTGTCATCGTTACCCGGCGCGGGCATAGCTAAAAGCTTAACACTGGCCAAACCGGCCGGTTATACGCCCAAACAAATATTTGATATCATGATATCAGAAACCCCTAACGCGCCGTTTGCCCGCACGGTTGACCAGCTGCGGTCAGGAAGCGCCGATCAGGAGGTTACCGGAGTAGTTACTACTATGTTTCCTACTATTGAGGTTATTAACAAAACCATTAAGGCGGGTGCCAACATGATCATAGCGCACGAAACTCCTTTCTATAATAATGATGACGCTACCGACTGGCTAAAGGACGATGCTGCGTTTAATTATAAAATGGACCTGCTAAACAAAAATAAAATTGCCATTTGGCGCATGCACGACCACTGGCACGCGCACAAACCGGTTGACGGTATACACATGGGTACCCTGATAAAACTGGGATGGGATAAATACGACCTATCTGTACCCCGCATGGTTACCCTGCCACAGCCTATGCCTTTAAAAGACATACTGGTACTGGTTAAGAAAAAACTGGATATACCCCAGGTTAGGCTGATAGGCGATTTGAACCAACCCTGCAGCAAAATATACCTGGCCCTGGGTTATATGGATAGCAGGGCCCAGATAGCCGCTACCAAAGCCCTAAAACCCGATTTGATATTAAGCGGCGAAACACGCGAATGGGAAAACGTTGAACGCATACGCGACGGGCGTGCCATAGGTGAAAAAACAGCGCTGATGGTATTGAGCCATTCTGTAAGCGAGGAAGCCGGTATGGAATATGCCGCCGATTGGTTAAGGCCAAAAGTGCGGG
>NZ_JBDTJZ010000112.1:0-15187 GCF_039935595.1 Mucilaginibacter sp.
AATAAATGCGATTATATGTCCCGTTAGGGACTACCTATTTGTAGAAAGCAGCTTAAGTTTTAGCTTGTGCCACGTAGTGGCTACCCTTTTTGAACGCAATTGCCCACCTGGCAGTTTAGGGTAGAGCCGATGGCTCAATTTTTTCTCTATTTTTTTGACTACAAACAGGTAGTCCCTAACGGGACATAGATAGTCAAAAGATAGGGGTACACGGTAGCCCGTTGGGACGGAACCGTACAATCGCTCCACCACTCACAACTCCACACTCACCACTCACAACTCACTACTCACCACTCACAACTCCACACTCACCACTCACCACTCACTACTCACCACTCACAACTCACTACTCACCACTCACTACTCACTACTCACCCCAAATTGTCATCCCTGCCTAACAATCCAATTTAAAAAGCCCATACCTCAAACTTTTGAGTAAAATATTCCGTTATTTTATACCAGAAAGGCAAAATATGCGTGGTTACGGATTTTCGGACTTTAAACCGAACCAAATTCCAAAAGGCGGATTTGAAGAATTACTAAAGTTATTTCTGGAGTTGCTCAACTATACCGCGGGCGATGCCGGCGAAGCCCTGTCATGGCTCAATGAGTTAGATAAAAAATACAATATCACCAATGACGAATACGGCATGGGCGATTTTATTGATGAGCTAAAACAAAAAGGCTACCTAACCGAAGATAATCAAACCGGCGAGGTAAATATTACCGGTAAAACCGAGCAAAGCATCAGGCAGTCGGCATTGGAGGATATTTTTGGTAAGCTCAAAAAATCGGGCAAGGGCAACCACCGTTCACCGCAAAGCGGACAGGGCGATGAGCGCAATTCCGAGCGGCGCGAATTTGAGTTTGGCGATAGTTTGGACCAGATAGACATGACGCAATCTATCCACAACGCGCAGGTTAACCACGGCATTGGCGATTTTAAAATGACCGAGCGCGATCTGGAAGTAGAGGAAATGGATTATAAAACCCTAACCTCTACCGTGCTGATGATAGATATATCGCACTCCATGATATTATACGGCGAGGACCGCATTACCCCGGCAAAAAAAGTTGCCATGGCCCTGGCCGAACTGATACGCACCAAATACCCAAAGGACACGTTGGATATTGTGGTTTTTGGTAACGATGCCTGGCCGATTACCTTGAAGGATCTGCCCTATTTACAGGTTGGTCCATTCCATACCAATACCTATGCGGGCCTTGAACTGGCTACAGATCTGCTTCGCCGACGCAAAACGCATAACAAGCAAATATTTATGATTACCGACGGTAAGCCCACCTGCTTAAAAGAAGGTAACCGTTATTATAAAAACAGCATTGGGTTGGATAGAAAAGTGGTGAACAAAACCCTGAATATGGCCGCGCAATGTAAGCGTCTAAAAATACCTATCACCACATTTATGATAGCTAAGGACCCTTACCTGCAGCAGTTTGTGCGCCAGTTTACCGAAACCAACGGCGGCAAGGCATTTTACAGCTCGCTGAACAATTTGGGCGAATACATTTTTGAGGACTACGCCAGGAATAGAAGGAAGAGTGTTAGGTAGTCCGAAAGTCGGGAAGACCGAAAGTCCGAAAGACATTCATCGAAATAAAACATTAAAAACACTTCCGGACTTTCCGACTTGCGGACTTTCGGACACAAAAGATAACAATGAACAAATTAGATATAACAACATTAGGCCAACTTAAAGCATCAGGCTATAAAAGCGAATCGGTTAAGGATGAATTGCGCAGAAACCTGATAACCCAGCTACAAAACAAACACGAAGGCGGATTTGAAGGTATCATCGGTTTTGAGGATACCGTAATTCCGGATCTGCAAACCGCCATTTTATCCAGGCATAATATTTTGTTGCTGGGTTTACGCGGGCAGGCCAAAACACGTATTGCGCGCCTGCTGGTAAACCTGCTTGACGAATATGTGCCATATATTGTAGGATCTGAATTATATGATGACCCTTTGAAGCCGATATCATGGTACGGGCATAACATTGTACAGGAAAAAGGCGATGATACCCCTATTGCCTGGATACACCGCTCAGAACGTTATACCGAAAAACTGGCTACGCCTGATGTTACCGTTGCCGATTTAATTGGCGATGTTGACCCCATTAAAGCGGCTACCATGAAGCTAACCTATTCGGACGAGCGCGTAATACATTTTGGGTTAATTCCGCGTGCGCACCGGGGCATATTTGTAATTAATGAGCTGCCCGACTTACAGGCGCGTATACAGGTATCGTTATTTAATATTTTGCAGGAAAGGGATATACAAATACGTGGTTTTAAACTGCGCCTGCCTTTGGACATACAGTTTGTATTTACCGCCAACCCGGAAGATTATACCAATCGCGGCTCGATAGTAACCCCGTTAAAGGACCGTATTGAGAGCCAGATATTAACCCACTATCCGCGCTCGGTTGAAATTTCAAGAAAGATAACGCAACAAGAGGCTTTGCTTACACCCGAACAACGCCTTAAGGTGGAGGCCGATGGCTTGGTTAAGGATCTTGTGGAACAGATAGCTTTTGAGGCACGTAACTCGGAATTTATTGATAAAAAATCGGGGGTATCGGCGCGGTTAACCATATCGGCTTATGAAAACTTGATAAGCAATGCCGAGCGCCGCATGATCATTAACCACGAGGATAAAACCTTTGTGCGCATAGCCGACTTTTTGGGCGTTATCCCGGCAATTACCGGCAAAATTGAGCTGGTGTATGAGGGCGAACTGGAAGGGCCGGCAAAGGTTGCCAACATCCTTATTGGCAAAGCCATAAAAACTTTATTGCTTAAGTATTTCCCTGATCCTGAAAAGGCTAAAAAGGCCAAAGTGCCAAATCCGTATGCCGAAATTATCAACTGGTTTAGCGATGGTAATAACCTGGCCATAATTGACGACCTGCCGCTGGATAAATACAAAAAAGAACTTAACTCAGTGCCGGGATTGAAGGACCTGGTTAAAAAATTTCACCCTAACTTAGTAGAAAGCCAGCAATTGATTTTGATGGAATTCATTCTGCACGGCCTGGCGGAGTTTTCGCAGTTAAGCAAGGGCTTTTTAGATAATGGCTTCGCTTTTGCGGATATGTTTAACAGTCTGTTTAATATGGAACCGGATGAAGACGATATTGATTTGGATGATGACCGCTACTAATTAAATGGAGGGGCAATTTTTTACTATCCTGTTTATTGGTGCTATCCTTTTTTTATTGGATATGTACCTGGAAAATGGCTTTAGGGCCGCGTTTAAAAAACGCGGTTTTGTTGCAGGTAGGCTTTTCAGGCAAATTTATATTGCTTTTTCTTTAGTGCTGATATTGGGTACTATAGCCAGCATCTATCTTAAAATACCTGTTGGCGTACGCGCCGGATTTTTACTGGTATTTTTTGTACTGATCATAGTTAAGGTTACGTTTTTGCCATTTGTGCTAATTGACGATATAAGGCGTTTAATAATTCGTTTTAAAAAACAGAAAGTCGTACCCGTTTCACCTAATGAGCCTCAAAAAAATAAAATACCACGTTCAGAGTTTTTGATGAAAGCCGGGTTGATAACGGGTGTAGTGCCTTTGGCAGCTATAGGCGTAGGCATTGCATCGGGCGCGTATGATTATAGGGTACGGTACCAAACACTTAACCTGCCCAACTTGCCTAAAGCCTTTGATGGCATGACCATAGGGCAGATATCAGATATACACGCTGGTAGTTTTTATAATAAGAAGGCCGTGCTTGGCGGTGTAGAAATGCTGCTGGGCCAAAAACCAGATGTCATATTTTTTACCGGCGATTTGGTGAATCGTCGTACTGATGAGGTATACGGCTACCAGGATATATTTAGCAAAGTTAAAGCTCCTCTGGGCGTTTTTTCTACTCTTGGCAATCATGATTATGGCGATTATTATACCTGGCCATCCGCGGCAGCGAAACAAAAAAACCTGGCCGATATTATTACCACCCATAAAAACCTGGGCTGGGACCTGCTGCTTAATGAAAACCGTCGCCTTAAAGTTAACGGCGAAGAAATAGGGATACTGGGTTGTGAAAACTGGGGCGAGCTTACCCGCTTCCCTAAATATGGCCGTATGGAGCCAACGATAAAAAACACGGACGATCTACCCGTAAAACTACTCTTATCACATGATCCGTCGCACTGGCAGGCACAGATAATTCCGAAATATCCGCAGATAGACGTCATGTTCGCCGGTCATACCCATGGTATGCAATTTGGCGTTCGCACCGAGCATTTTCAGTGGAGCCCGGTTGAATATATTTATAAAGAATGGGCCGGGCTTTACCAACAGGGCACACAACAACTTTATGTAAATGTTGGTTACGGCTTTTTAGGTTTCCCAGGTAGGGTTGGAATATTGCCGGAGATTACGATATTTACACTACGATCTGCAGCGTTGCCAAACAAAGCCTGATACTATACTGTAAATGAAAAAAACACTCAAGTCTATTCTTGATTTTTTATTATTCAGCAACATTTTTATGTCATTATGCGCCGTTGCGCAGGCATTAGTAACCTTCCATTTAATAAAATCACAACCTGTCTATCCGGTACTGGCGCTGCTATTTACATCTACCCTGGGCATTTACAATTTTTGCATGCTAATAAGCGGGCCTAAAAATCCACAGTTGTCGCCACATATGCGTATACGCTGGTTTTTTGCGCATTACCGGCTCATGGTTACGTTTACTATAGTATCGCTGTTATCGTTGGTCCCATTGTTTTTTTTGGTATCAACCGGGTCGCGGCTTTTACTTATTTTTTTAAGCATCATATCTTTTTGCTACAGCCTGCCCATGTTTAGTCTGGGAGAGCAAAAATTTGGACTTCGTAATATACCGGGGTTAAAACCTTTTTTAATTACCATAGTTTGGACGTTAAGCACCGTGCTGCTACCCATATTAGAAGCTCAGGAAATGCACATCACAGTAAACATGCGCGATACTGTGATACTTATAGCCAAGCGGTTCCTGTTTATATTCGCGCTAACGGTTCCGTTTGACATACGAGACCTGTTTGAAGACAATAAACTGGGAGTGCGCACTATCCCTGTTATAATAGGCGAAAAATGGGCCTACCTTTTTTGCCAGGCTTTGCTGGGTGCTTACATTCTATTACTGTTCATCTATCAAAAAAGCTTTAATGCCGATTTCCTGTCGCTCACGTTCACCGCATTTTTAACCGGCTGGCTCATCTTTAAATCCAAGTGGGAAAAGAACGAATACTATTACTTTTTTTATATGGATGGCGTGCTTATACTACAATATTTATTTCTGCTGGCATTTAAAAAATTCTGATAATGGCTGCCGGTTATAATAATGCCGCCTGGTTTTATGATAGCTTATCGCGGCTTGTTTATGGCGATGCCCTGATAAAGGCACAGGTGTATTTACTGCAACTTATACCACCAAATGCAAACATACTTATAGTGGGGGGCGGCACCGGCTGGATATTGGATGAGATTACAAAACTATACCCATTAGGGCTGGAGATTGTATATGTAGAGATCGCCGAAAAAATGATGGCCCTATCGCAAAAACGCAATACGGGTAGTAACCACATTACTTACATTACCGGCGCTATTGAAAATGTACCTATCCCCGGCGAATTTGATGTAATTATAACCCCGTTCCTGTTTGATAACTTTTTACCTCATACCCTTAAAGAAGCGTATAACCGCCTGCACCTGTTGTTAAAACCAAACGGCTTATGGCTAAATACCGATTTTCAGCTTACCGGTAAATGGTGGCAAAATGTACTGCTAAAAAGTATGTTTTTATTTTTTAAGGCCATAAGTTGTGTTGAGGCATCCAAACTACCTGATATCGAGCATGAGTTTGCCCGCCACAATTATCGCTCTTTAATACGCAAAACTTTTTTTGGCGATTTTATTCTATCAACTGCTTATAAAAAACCAATGTAAGTTGTTTGGTCTATTTAAACAACAATGTCATTTCGAGCGGAGCGAGAAATCTATGGAGCGATTTACACGTGTATAGATTTCTCGCTCCGCTCGAAATGACAAGAGTATTAAATGCTTATTGATAAGAAAACTTATACCCAATACCCCTTACCGTTTGCAGGTATTGCGGCGAATCGGGATTGGTTTCAATTTTTTTACGGAGGCGCACAATATGCATATCCAATGTGCGGGTATTTACGTCGGCATTATAGCCCCATACCTCCATCATCAATTCTTCGCGGTTAATTACCTTGTTTTTATTTTTCAGGAAGTATAATAAAATGCGATTCTCTAAAATAGTAAGCTCAATTTTACGGCCATCCCGTATCAGCAAATGCGTATTAGGCAAATGCTCCATATTGGCAAAGTGGTACGATTCTGATTTTTCGTTATTTAACTGAAATTTGATCTTGTTATCAATCAGCGCCACCAATACGTCCATGTTAAATGGCTTGGTCACGTAATCACTCACACCAAAATTATAGGCCGATATTTTATCAATATCCTGCTGTTTTGCGGTGGTCATAATTATTAATTTATCAAAACCTTTGGCTCTTATATTGGTACAAACCTCGGCTCCCTGTTTGCCGGGCAGCATCCAGTCTAACAAAACTATATCAGGCTGCTCGGCCAGTATCATCGTTTCGGCATCATCGCCATTATTGGCTTCTAAAACTTTATACCCTTCTGATTGCAGGCGCTCGGCCACCAAAAAACGCAGGTTCTCATCATCTTCAACCAGCGCAATTTTTATTTCCTTATTCATATCTTAATTTTCGTATGGAAGTGTAACCTTAAACTCCGATCCTTCATTTACCTTGCTATGAACTGTTAATTCGCCATTCATAAAATTAACCAGTTCTTTGCAAAAGGCCAGGCCAAGCCCTACACTCCCGTTTTGATTATATTGGTTCTCTAATCTATAAAATTTTTTAAATATATTATTTAATTCATTTTTAGGTATGCCTATTCCTTTGTCAATAAAGGAAAATGCAATATTGCGCCGTTCAAGCCTTATTTGTATAAATAACTCCTTTTTATTACGGTGCGAGTATTTATAAGCGTTCTCCATTAAATTCTGAAAAACACTGCCCAGCAATACCGGGTCGGCATAAAAAAAATGCACATCCTTTATATTAAAGCTCAAATCAAAATCAGGATATTTTATTTTAAACGTATCAATGTATCCCTGTGTAAATGTATTAACATCAATTTTATCCTTTTTAACGGTAATGGATTTATTTTCAAGCTGGGTAAATGATAAAAGCTTGTTCATAAGTTCGTTCAGCTTATCGGCCTCCTCATCCAAAATTTTACCATAATGTTTAAGCTGCCTGTCGCTTAACTCGCCTTCACCACGCAAATTTGAGCCGGCTATTTTTATTACGCTTACGGGTGTTTTAAACTCGTGTGTAAAGTTGTTTATAAAATCATATTGCAGCTTAAACAGCTTCATGTTAACATCCAAATTGCGGTAAATAAGCCAGCCTATAACTACCATGAATAGGTATATTAACAGTACTATACCGGCTACGGGCATAAAGCGACGGTTGATCTCGGAAGTAAGGTAATCGCGCTGTGATATGAAATACAATTTATAATCAGAAAAAGCGCCCGATAATGCCAGCTCATCAGTAATGGTTTGATTATGATCAATATTTAACGGATCGTAAGTAAGCTGTTGTATGGATATATTTTGATATAATTCCGGATAAGGGTTTGCAATTTTTAACGAATGCACATCAAGCCAAAAAACCATCATATCCTGTTTATATGACATTTTACTTTTGCTTTTAAGCAAATCCCGGTACGCTTTCAGGTCCTCACTTCTCGGTTCGTTCAAATAACTTATTCTGCCGGGTTTAATACTGTAATAAGTTCTAAATATCTCTTCGGGCGCGGCACCCCTTGTTGTATCATAATTGGTAATATAGGTGCCAAGCTTATCAGCCATAGTTATAAAATCGTTGTCTGCAATTTTACTATCCAGTTTTTCTGATGTAACAGTATCCTTATAGGGCGTGTATTTATAAACTGCCCCTGGCGTGATTGCCAATTTATTACCAACCGGGCTATTACCTATCAATACCTCATAATAAACAACTTTTTTTACAAAGGGGTAGTCGCGAAAAATAGTGTTGGCATAATTACCGGCTGATGCCGGCTTAAGTAAGCCCTGGTATGACGTAAGTTCGGGAACGCGGGTACTAAAAAAATCCTTGTATCCGCCGGTAGTTTGTTCTAAAACATTATTCTTCTTTAACGAGAACTCGCTCTCTACATTTGTTGTGGTTAGGTTATACGCTACGGCCAGCGCTATAAACAAAACTATGGTAATCATTACCAGGAAAGCAATTATCAGCGAAAAATTTTTGCGGTAAACCTGGTTGGGCGCTTTCATAGGGCAAAACTAATTTTTACCCCGCAAATTTGTATCTAAAAATTCTTCTATCTCTGTATACATTTCCATACGTGCCCGTTCGTTTCTAAATGCCTGCCTTTCGTTTTTTTGCAAAACATATTTTACCGGCACTTTATTACGCTTTTGCAGTTCGGCCACAAAATGGTCAAGCTCGCTTATATTAGCCCTTGGGTCTTTTCTGCCTTGAAAAATAAGCAGCGGCACCTTAATTTTTTCGGGATGAAATACAGGCGATATCGCTATTAATTTTGAAGCATCAGTTTCGGGGTTACCAATCATTTCGTACATCATTTGTAATGATGGTTTAAAAAATGGGTTAACATCTTTTATATAGGCCAATATATTGATGATGCCATATTGTGTAATAGCACATTTATACAATTTTGGATGAAAGGATACACCATACAGGGCTGAAAAGCCACCAAACCCACGACCAAAAATTGCTATTTTATGTGGATTAGCGATCTTTTTATCAATGAGCCAGTTTACGCCATCGGTTATGTCTTGCTGTATTTTACCACCTAACTCTTTAAAGCCTGCACTGTAAAAAGCTTTACCATATCCAATTGATCCTCTGTAATTAACCTGGAACACCGCGTAACCGCGATTTGCCAAAAACTGTATCTCGGCACTATAGCGCCATGAATCGCGTCCGGGCTGGGCAAAAGGGCCGTCATGTGGCATTACTACCACCGGCAAGTTGGTGGAACCTCCTTTGGGTAAGGTTAAATACCCGTTTATAACCCAACCATCACTTGCTTTAAAACTAACGGGGTGTACAGCACATAATTTATCGGGCGCAATAGCCGAGTTATCTGCCAGGTTAGTTATCTTATTCTTATTTAGCTCATACAGATAAACCGAACCCTGGTTACGATCAGTGTACGTATTTATAATAAATTTATTTTCGGCAGTGTCACGTTCGGCTATGTTAATTTCGTTATCACCAAGCTGCTTTTGTAAACTTTTATAAATAGCTTCGGTATAGCTGTTTAAAAAATGTTTTTGTGGCTTCGCTTCTTCCCACGATGCCAAATCAAGACGGCCTTTATTACGCGAGTAATCAACGCGTAAAATATCGGCTTTATCACTCGAAAAAATAACCCGTTGCTCTTTTCCTGTTAGCGCGTTTATTTCAACCAGCGCAGTTTTATCGCGGTTAACATTTGATAGTGCATAAAAGCTGTTTTTTCCGCATGAAAAAGGCACCGGCTTTACCGAGTTTTTAAAGTTGTTTTTTATAATAGCCGTAAATGGCGCATTATCATTTGGCCTGAATAATATGGTTTCGTCCACCCCGTCTGACGATTTAACCAACCTAATCCTCCCGTCAATATCCGGGAACCATTCTGTTATTTTACCTGGGTTTACCAGGTAGTTTTTTAACTCGCCGCTTTTAACGTTTAATTTATAAATATCATAATATACCGAGTCGCGCTTATTCATTGCAATGGTTATTATATCAGGCTGCTGTTTGTTACGGTTAAGCACACGTATATCTACATTTTTTTCTGACAGCAGGTTACGCACCTTTAATGAAGCAACATCAAGAGCAAACATTTTATTCTCATTGGTGAGTATATTATGCTGGTTAAATATAATCTGATTATCGTATGTCCATGAATAATCACGTCCAAAAAAACCGTCAAACGTAGTGGCCTTGCGCTCCGTGCCGTCAGCAAGTGATTTAATAAAAAGATCATTTTTTTGCTTATCGCTTCTTTTTAGATAGGAAATGTAATTCCCATCAGGCGATATTTTAAAACTTACCCTTTCAGGCGTCTTAAAAAAGTCGCTCACGGGTATTACATCCTGCTCATTATTTTTGCAGGCCTGTAAACCAATAAGTGCTAATACAAAAAATAAAAGTTTAAAATTCCTCAACATTATATATCAACCCCAATAATTTCAATCAGGTTAAGTTATACAAATAACACAATCAATTTAAAATGTCACTACAATTTTACCCTATTAATTAAGTTTAAAATATACTGGCTTAATTAATTTATTATTTTTATAAAATGAAGCGATATTGCTGTGCCGTTGTACTGTTTATAATTGGTTGTACCAAACTTTTTGCCCAGGGCAATGAATTATTATTGGCAAAGCAATATAGTGATAATGGCGAAATTGACAAAGCGCTTGCCATATATCAAAAATTATATAAAGAGGATAATGAAACCAATTATACCTATTATGTAAACGGCCTGATATCCGCTAAAAAGTTTGATGAGGCCGAAGCTATAACCAAAAAAATAATACGCAAATACCCTACAGCACATAAATATGCTATAACCCTGGGATCAATTTACAGCAAACAGGGCGATACCACAAAAGCCAATAATGTATATGACGACCTGTTAAAAAACATACCGCCAGACCAAAGCGAAATAGCCATACTGGCTACGCAGTTTTATCAGGCCAATAATATTAATTACGCCATAAAAACTTTTTTACAGGGACGTAAAAGCCTGCATAACGACGCGCTGTTTGCTAACGAGCTAATTACCTTATACCGTAGTAAGCGCGATAAGGTTAACTTAACCAATGAGTTTTTAAACTTTTTGCCTTCAAACCCTGAATATATTTATCAGGCCGAAAACATACTGGCCACCCTGTTTGAGGGCGAAGCTGATTATGAAATATTGCGGACCGCCCTGCTGCAAAAAATACAAAAAAACCCGCAGCAAATAGTTTTTGTTAACCTGTTGATATGGCAGTATATGCAGCAAAAAGATTTTGACCAGGCGCTGAACCAGGCACTGGCCTTAAACAGGAGGACCCCCACCGATGATGGCAGCACCCTTTTTGACCTATGCAGCACATTGGTAGTTAATGGTGCTTATGATACGGCTATAAGAGGATACGAATACTTAATAAGCAAAGGCAAAGAACAGCCTTATTACGTATCGGCAAAAATACAGCTTATTGATACTAAAAACCTGAGGATAACAGCCGGCAAATACGTACCGGCCGACTTGTTGAGCCTTGAAAAAGATTATTTTGACCTGTTAACCGAATTTGGCAAAACACCTAACACTGTTTATGCCATACAAAAGTTGGCCAACCTACAGGCGTTTAAACTGCACAAGCCTGCCGAGGCTCAAAAACTACTGGAGGAGGCAACTAATATACCTGGTATAAGCAACCAGGTTTTGGCCGGTATTAAGGTTGATCTGGGCGACGTTGAATTACTGACCGGGCTGCCCTGGGAAGCCACCCTGCTTTATAGCCAGGTAGAAAAAGATTTTACAAATACACCATTAGCACAGGACGCCAAATTAAAAAATGCCAAACTGGCCTATTACATTGGCGATTTTACATGGGCAAAGGGCCAGTTGGATGTATTAAAAGCATCTACATCGCAATTGATAGCTAATGACGCGCTTAACCTATCGTTATTAATAACTGATAACCTGGCTATTGACAGTGCGGGCAATGCGCTTAAAATTTATGCGCGGGCCGATCTTCAAATATTTGCCGAGCAGCCCGAAAAAGCCATAATGGTGTTGGATAGTATTGATGCAAAATATCCCGGCAATGCTTTGGGTACTGATATCTTAATGTCAAAAGCACGTATACTATTGCAACAAAAAAACTACACCGATGCCGTAGTATTGCTAAAAAAAATAACCGAACAACCCACTGACCTTTGGGCCGATGACGCTGTTTATATGCTGGGCGACATTTATGATAATAACCTTAATGACAAGGAACAGGCCAAAAGTTATTACCAAAAAATAATAACCGACTACCCCGGCAGCCTATGGATAAATGATGCCCGCAAACGTTTCAGACAATTAAGAGGCGATAAGGTTGACGGCCCAATTTAAACTTCAAAATACCTTGCTTTTATGTGTTAATGGTAACCTGCAATTTGTATTTTTGCGGCATGATCATTTATAACGAAACCATAATTGTAGACGAAGCCATTTATAAAGAATGGCTGCACTGGATGCAATCGGTACATATTCCTGCAGTAATGGCAACCGGACATTTTGATTCATACCAGGTGCTTAAAGTGCTTGATTCGCCTAACGAAGGTGTAACCTACTGCATACAATACCGCGCTAAAAACATTGATAATTACAATCAATTTAATTCAAAGCATCAACTGGCATTACAGGCTGCGCATCAGCAAAAGTTTGAGAATCAGTTTGTTTTATTTAACACCTTAATGCAAATAGTAAACTAAATGAAAATTACCAAAACCAGCCTGAAGGACTTATTAATAATTGAACCAAGAATATTTAATGACGGGCGCGGCTATTTTTTTGAAAGCTATAATAAAGCAAAATTTGCCCAAGCCGGCATTGATATAGATTTTGTGCAGGATAACCAATCATTTTCGCAAAAAGGCACCTTGCGGGGGTTACATGCACAAAAAGCGCCATTTGCACAAACCAAGCTAGTGAGAGTAATACAGGGAAGAGTTTTAGATGTAGCTATTGATATACGTAAAAACTCACCTACCTATGGTAAATATGAAACCATTGAGTTAAGCGCCGAAAACCAGCATCAATTTTTGGTGCCACAGGGATTTTTACATGGCTTTGCCACACTTGAAGACGATACCATTTTCGCTTATAAAGTAAATAATTACTACGACAAGGAAAGCGAAGTTGGTGTAATATGGAACGACCCAGACCTGGCTATCAACTGGGGGTTGGATGATGCCGAAATACTGCTATCGCCTAAAGATGAGGTATTACCTTTGTTTAAGGATTTTGATAGCCCGTTTTAAAAATTCTCTAATTGTCATTTCGAACGAGGTACGAGGAGAAATCTATACATATGTTCGAATTAGCATGTGTATAGATTTCTCTCTACGTTCGAAATGACAAAAAGTTCAATATCTTATTTACTTATTAAATTATACAACTCATCCAATTTAGGGCTAAGTACAATTTCTATGCGGCGATTTTTGGCAAGAGCTTCGGGAGTGTTACCCGGATCAATTGGCTGAAACTCGCTTTTGCCTGTAGCCGTTAAGCGGTGCGGATCAATTTTTTCAACCTCGGTTAGGTAACGGGTTACTGATGTGGCGCGCAGTACACTCAGGTCCCAGTTATCTTTTATTTGCCCAAGGTTTAATATCTTTTTGTTGTCGGTATGACCTTCTACAGCAATATTAATATCAGGCTCTTTATTTAACACGGCTGCCAATTGCTTTAAGGCCGATTTGCCCTTATCATCAATAACTATACTGCCCGATGGAAAAAGCAACTTATCTGTTAATGATACATATACTTTGCCGTTACGCATATCAACCGTTAACCCGTTTTGCTGAAAACCCAACAACGCTTGCTGTAACTTATTTTTAAGCGCGGTGCTGGCTTCATCGCGCTTGCGCAAAATAGCCTCAACTTCCTTTAACCTTGCTTCCCTTTTTTGCAGATCGGCCGACAGTTGGTTCACTTTTGATGAGGTAGAAGTATAATTATTGTTGAGATTTGCATAGTTGGTATTTAAGGTATTATAGCTGTTTTGCAAATCGCCCATATCATGTTTTAATTGAGCTATTTCATTATGCAGGCGCGCGGTATCTCCCTGCAACTTAGCCACCTCGGTTTCGAGCGTGCCGGTACGCGTGGTCAGCGAGTCTTGCGTTGCCAATATGGCTTTATACTTTTTATTAGATAATACCACACAAGAGTGAAGGGTGATAGTTAACAAGCCTGCAAATAAAAAATACTTTAGTTTCATCTATTATAGGTTTAGCATTTAGTTAATAGCATTATTTAAAAAAACATTCATGGGATATATTTTGCCGCAAATACCGGCCATATAAGCAACGCAATCTGCCTTTAAAAGTTGTTTATCATTTACTTTATGCGTTACAATAAAGCTTTTCAGCTTTAGTAGGTCAATATTTTCATTATCCGCGCTATACTCTCGTGGAATGGTTTTTAACTGGTCCTGGCTTCTAAAATCGCCAAATAGTTTCACAAATTCAGGGTCGTCAATTATTGCTTTCAATTCTGCGGCGTTATAGTCAATTTCCTGCCGTATAGCTTTTAAATGGTTGGCTTCGGGCATCCAATACCCACCTGCAATAAATGATTTGCCTGGTTGAATATGCAAATAATATTCAACCCCGCCAAGTTTTGACCTTAAGGTAGGTGTGCTTACGCCAAAGTTATTTTTATATGGCAATTTATTTTTGCTAAACCTAATATCGCGGTAAATTCGCATAACACATTTTTGGGGGTCAAGGTCGGTGCTAACCGTTGGGTCAATTTTTTGCAGCAGCTTTAATAATTGGCCGGTAAAGTCAATCACATTTTCGCGTGCGGTTTCGTAGCGGCTTTTATTAGCCATAAACCAATCGCGGTTATTATTTTCAACCAGATCTTTTAAAAAATCAAGTGTTTGCTGGTTTATCATCGGTATCTAAATAAGGCTGATAATGTATTTTAGGCGAGAGCCAATACAAAAGCATCACCCTCGAATACTTAAAGTTTATAGGCGAAAGTAAAAAACATCCGCCAATTATCACCCCCGTATATAACCAGGGCGATGTGGAGTTACCCGTTAATAAATAGGTTAACGCTACAATAATACCCGCCTCGGCAATATTTAACGCGTAACTTACATACATAGCCGCGTAAAAATAGCCCGGCTCAATTTCAAAATACAAGCCGCAATGCGGGCAGTTTAAATTTATTTTACTTAGGCTGTACATGCTGCCCTTAAACATGTTGCCACGGCGGCAACGCGGGCACTTTGCGTGCAGCATTGCATAACCTTTTGGGGTTTTAGC
>NZ_JBDTJZ010000113.1:0-4696 GCF_039935595.1 Mucilaginibacter sp.
TACGCTTGACGAAGTTATTGAGCGGGCGGATTTTATAACCTTGCATACACCTTTTGTAGATAAAGCTTTATTTGGCGCTGCCGAGCTGGCCCGTTTGAAAAAAGGCGTAGGTCTGGTTAACTGCTCACGTGGTGGCTTGATTGACGAACTGGCTTTAATTGATGCTTTAAACAGCGGTCAGGTTGCTTTTGCTGCTTTAGATGTTTATGATAACGAGCCAACCCCGCGCGAAGAGATCATCAAGCATCCTAAAATTTCATTAACTCCGCATATCGGCGCTGCTACCAACGAAGCGCAGGAGCGTATAGGTGTTGAGCTTGCTAATTTGATCATCGGTCATTTTAAAAAGTAAGAAAATATCAATAGATAAGAGGCGGTTTGAGAGATCAGATCGCCTTTTTTATTTAAGGATAATAATTCAATAAATTCCTTATTTTTATCTTCACGAAAATATAAATCTAAACTTAATGGGAATATTTAGCGCTGAAGAACCTAAACGTTACGAAATTGATAATAAGCAACTTGTATGCATGTTTTGTAAAAATGACACCTTCAATACCCGGGTAGAACAATTGCATTCGCCGGGCCGTACCTTTTTAAATTTGGAGTGGACAGACAAGACGGCTACGTGTTTTGTATGCAGTAGCTGTGGTTATTTGCACTGGTTTATGCGATAGTATAGCGGTTGAGACTATAACTTACATTTAAATGCAAAGAGGGGCTCTCAGCATCTTTCTTTGTATCACTTAGACTTTCCTGTCTTATTGAAACGGATATTCTATTGTTTTCATCTTTTGGTTTACGCCTACTGTATCTAAAAACCATGAATTGCCAACATTTTTAATGCTATAAAGAAATCCGGCAGATAAAATAGTGCCATCATTAGGTACTGTTTTTGTAAATGTCCATTTATTTGATGGCCCCGGAATATCTTTGATCCTGATTGAAGTTAAAGCCGAATCAAAAGCAACCGTATGTTCGTGGTTTCTTATTGTTAATGAAAAGTTGATGGTATCATTAATAGTCGAAAAGTCTTTATTGGTGTAAAGAATAAATTTTATCGTCCTGTTTCCAGAAGGGTGTTGCATACTTTGTTTACGGCATGATAGCATAAGTAAAGTTGCGATAACTATTAGCACAGTATAAATTTTTTTATGCATTATAATTTTTTTATATGGAATACGTATATACTGGCATGAGGTTGCCCGGAAAAAATAATTTTTACAAAAGCACTCCTTCTAATAAAATAGCTTTGGCTACTGATGTTTCTTTAAGGTGTAAATACTGTAACCTTTCCTTATCATTTTTATAGGCGTTAAAATCTTCTTTGGTTGCAAACGTTATTATATGCAACTCATCAGGATTGCCTATTGATGATTCTATTACCAACTTTTTATCCAATTGTGTGCGGTAAATCAATTCACCGTTGTATTTTTTTAACAAAGGCAATACTTTGTCCTCAAACAAATTGAATGCTTGTTCCTGGTTATCTTTTATAAAAATGAGTTGGGTATAGTAAAGCATATCTATCGTTGTCTGTTACCGGTCAAGCTTAACTACAATATAAGGTGTTTCCTTATTCAGATCGGGATATATAACACCCCGGCTTTTACTATCCATTACTTCAATAAAGTATTGCAGATTATATGTTGTATTAATTTGATCGACCGGTATGGTTGCTGTATAAATATCTTTTTGGGCCGTTGGTTTCATATCTAAGGTTTTGTAATCTTCGTATTGATCAACGCTCCGGTAACGTATGCGCGCCCATTTAATCCCCGCATCACCAGTTATTTTAGCCGTAAGTTTTATAGCATTGCCCGCTTTTGAACTTATAACCGGAGTATGATCAATTTTAAAGAACTGACCGTTATAGGTTACAGTTGCCGGTTTGTAATGGGGGGCCGGCTTTGCCAAACTACCAGGTTTTATATTGTTCCTTTTATCTTCTAAAGCTTTAAGGTCCGTTTTTAATGATGCGAGTTCGGTTTTCCAATTCCCCGTAATTTCCATTTTAGCGCCTTCATTGGATGTATGGTTTAAGCCCATTTTTATATCATCGGCATAAACATCGCCGGCGGCGTCAACAATTTGCTGCCAGGCTGCAATGGCATTTTTTTCGTTAGCGATAGCACTGTCTAACGCGGCTACGTCCTGTGTGCGCTGCCATAAACAGTAATATACACCGGCCGGTATCCTGCGCGAATGGTATAGGGCCAGGTTGGACAGTATTTTAAGATCAACCATGGTCGAGTTAAACTCTTTGCTTCTATTGGCCCCCGTTTCTTTTTCGGCATCAGCAATCAATTTATTGAGATTGTCTGATGCCTGGGCAAACCATAAGCTATTCATTGAAGGGAGAATTTTTGTGGTTTCGCCACCATTAATCAGCAGGCGCGCTTCTTCGTCAAAGCCGGCGAATTGTTGTACGTCTGTCGATTCATTTTTGGCATACGTCGGCAGGTCGCCTATACGTTGCTTCTCGGCCCAGCCGCGTGTGGTGGGGAAGTAGCTGTAAGGGTAGCTTGTAGCCACTATACGCGGCAAAATGGCACTGGCAGTATGCAATGCCGCCTCAACCACGGGTGCAGCTTTTTTGCCAAAATGCTGTTCAAATTCATTATCCCATAAATGCGGCGATGTATTAGGGTTATAACCTATACGGCCAAATACTTCAAAAAAATGCCAGTAACGCTCAAATTCCCAATCATAATATTGGTAAGGTTTTTTAAGTAGTTCAAAAGGCACGGCATCATGAGGTTGCGATTCCATTTTGGTAGCCAATGGTTCGGCTACATCAAAACCGTAGCTATCATAAATATCAAGGCTGTTAACAAATCTCTTAGCATAATCGGGGTCGGCCCATAATAATATACGGGTGGTTCCCCCGGTCCACAGGCCCCAGGTTAGTTTATATTGCTCGGGATATTTCAGCATATCAGCATATCCATGGCGACGGTCCTTCTGGTTCTCTCTATTTACATGGGTAGGGTGGTAGGGCAACCCAACCTGTTCCATCCAGTATTTTGTTGAGATGGTAAATTTAACCCCCACATCAACCGCGTCCTGTATGGTTGAATCAGATAAGCCTTTAGCGCGTAATACCAAACGCAGGTTAGGTGTAGTTGCTTTTATAGATTTAAAAAGATTTAACCAGAAGTTGCGCTGTTCGCCCTTTTTAAGCCCGGATTCATCGTGCATCCTAAAGTTTATAGCGTCGAGGCCAGGCATCAATTTTATAAATTTTGCCAGCGCGGGTTTGGTATAAGCTATTAAATTATCACCATTTAAGCCTGTGGCATATACGGGGTTGGTTGATACGGTATCAACACCGCTTCCACCCGCCTGTATGCCACCACGATAAATATGATCCCAGATGCCTGCGGTTACGCCAATCCCTCTTTCATGTGCCATTTGAATGATGTGGTTAAATGCAGCCAGGTTACGCTGTTGCTGTTGTGGCGTCATTCCTTTCATTTTTACCCCCGGAAACCCATCAACATCAAAAAAGTATGGATAGGGCGGAGCCAGGAAACCACCATTTTCATAGCCGAAAATAACAGTAAGCATGTTAAATCTGTCCTTAGCCAGCATATCTAGGTAACGCGTCCAATACGCCTCGTTATAAAATCGGCTTTCCCAATAAGCGCGGTTCATGGTATATATAAATACGGCACGCTCGGGTATGGCGGGTTTCTCAGTAATGGTTTTAAGGGCAATAAATGGATCATTTTTGCTGCCCGCATAATGCACCTTGTCGGCTACGTCCAATATGGCGTACATAATGCCTGTATCGTCAAAACCGCTTATTACCCAAACCGATTTATTGCGCCAGTTTGTTTTACGTATAGTTAATGCCTGTGCCACTTTAGGCACCGTATACTTTGCAGCTTTCAGTAATTGCGCAGCATCGCCCGCGCCTGTTGCCGCGCCGGCTACAATTACTGATTGTCCATGAGCATTATTAATAGATGTTACCTGTTCAAAACTGATATGCTTAGCGGTTAATGCTGAAATTAATTTGTTTAACGCGTGGGTAACAGGAGCACCGTTTGTTTTATCGGTAACAATAGAAACATTTGGATGGGTAACCCCTGCATAAGCAGGTATAAATAATGCAAATAGCAGTACGTTTAAAACAGCGCGCTTGAATAACATTTTATGAAAATTGGTTTATATTACAGATAGGGTATCTGTTACTAAGATACCCTATTTGCTATAAACATAAAATTTTAAATGTTAATTATTAGACACTGCGCAGATAGCGACGGCTATAATACATAACTAACTCCCTTTTCAGGGATAATAACACCATAGCCATCCTGCACCAAAGCATCTGCCAATAAATTCATACTGGTAACCTCGCCATGTACCAGGTAAACCTGTTTAAGTTTGGCTTTATCCTGTTGTTTTACGGTGTTTACCAGGTCGTCGTGGTCGCCGTGGGCACTTAGTACGTCTGTTTGTTTAATGGTAGCATAAACGGCCAGGTCACGGTCCTTTATATGGACTATTGAATCGCCACGCAATAGCCGATGACCCAGCGTACCTTTGGCGCAATAACCTATAAATAGAATGGTACAATAATAATTTTGGATGTTATAAAAAAGATGGTCCTGTATGCGGCCGCCCTCCAGCATCCCGGCGGAGGAAATAATAATGCAAGGCTCAAAATAATTAGATACCTGCCGGCTAT
>NZ_JBDTJZ010000114.1:0-10145 GCF_039935595.1 Mucilaginibacter sp.
TATTTCAGGACGGGTCAGCGTTCGTAGTGTTCGGCCTATTCTTCTCTCGCTAAACCGAACACCGCTGTTACAGCCTGTCCTTCACCACCAGCGTACCCGCGATAACATCATGCAGGCATTGCTTTTGGGGGTTAAAAAAGCTGTACAGGTAGCCCGTAAATAAAGTAAGTACTGATATTATTTTAGCCAGGTTGCGGCCAGTGGCGTGAGCGCGGGTTAAGGGCAGGCCCTCCATATCGCAAACCTTTATGGCTAATAGCTGCTTGCCGTAAGTGCCTTGTTTGGCCGAGCTTTCCATGATAATATGATATACCAGGTTTACCAGGGGAATTATGACCAATAACCCCAACAGCACCGATAACCTGAATATAGTATTGGTTATAAACACCGAGGCTATCAATACCGCCACAATACAAACACCCGATACCATAAACCCATCAATAGCCGATGCCAGCAGCCGCTGGTCAAAACTGCCGAAGTACTGCAGCAGTACCTGTTTTTTAAATCCTAAAATTTCGCGCAGCTCGGCTACCTCATGGGCCTGTTTGTAATCGTCCATGGCATCGGTCTTCACAAAATCATCAGGTTTAATAGGGCGCGCCTTTAACTCGGCTAAAGTAAAAGGGCCTTCGGGTTTGCCGTTGATGACCAGGAGGTAGGTTTGCATAGTTGTTAAATATACAACAAATGTCATTTCGACGAGGTACGAGGAGAACTGTTCTCTTGAGCTTAGCGAAAAAATCTATACACGCGCTAATTGCAGATGTATAGATTTCTCACTACGTTCGAAATGACAAGAGAACTAATAAACTAAAGCTAAAGGACCATCCTTTATAACTAATGTGGACCACCCCGGCTTCGACCCGGTGATAATTTGAGCGATAAATTTCTCGCGTATATAAATGCCCACTTCTACAGCGCCATTGTCCGGCGATTCGGTCCACTCCAGATAAATTTCGCCTTTATCAGTTAAGGGCGGCACCCGTACAGACTTATCAATGTATTCTTCTGTATTTAAATAAGGTGGTTGCTGCTCATGCCAGTTGCTATTTTGTGGTGCAGATTGCTGATTATACAGCCATACTTCGCCCACCATATCCTCACCCTCCATTAAATAAGCATAGGCAACACGGCCATCATCTTCTATGATAACAGAATAGTAGGAATCGAAGTGACATTTGGCTTGTAGAGAGAAATCAGACATTGGTAGGTTTTCGACTATTTTCCCGATCTATTTTCTTGCTGAACAAATCGGACATAGAATATGCCTTTCTTTTTCCTTGTTGAATTTCCTTTATCTCTTTTAAGCCTTGTTTGATCTCGTTTAAAAGAGAAGCTTTTTTTGTCTGGTCAAGGGTCATAGTCATATATAAAGGTAATTATTAAACAGTTATCCCCATCATCTCCCTATACTCCATCTGCAACTCCACCAAACAACCGGCACACATACAGCCTTCATAATTCTCGCTGATGTATTGCACTTCGTTAATAGTTAACTGCACACCGCTGCATTGGCATTTGGTATAAGAGTTTGCCTTACACTCCATGCGTTTACCACAACGGTCGCAAGATATGATCTCGTGTTTGATGTGTTGGATCATGGTTGATAGTTCATGGTTCATAGCCCAGTTAATCAAAACAAATATAAAGCAAAAAGACCATAGCCTTTGCCAGTTTAATGACAAGAACTATGGTCTTTATATATTCAGGCTATGATCTATCAACCATGAACCATGAACTAAACTACGCGCTGCAAGTAACGCAACCCTCTTCCATTGAGCAGGTTGGGCCAGCAGGTATTTCGTCGGCTACCTGGTTAACTATTTCAGGTATTACGGCTTCCATGTTTTTACCACCCTGGTTCTCTACCGTAAATTTAACCGCTTGCGATGCTGCTTGTGTACGCAGGTAGTACATACCTGTTTTTAAGCCTTTTTTCCATGCGTAAAAGTGCATTGAAGTTAGTTTCGACGCGTTTGGCGAGTTGATGAACAGGTTTAATGATTGCGATTGGCAAATATAAGCACCTCTATCAGCAGCCATATCTATAATATCGCGCATCTTAATTTCCCAAACAGTTTTGTACAGGTCCTTCAATTCTTGTGGAATTTCGGCTATATCCTGTACTGAGCCATTTGCAGTGATGATCTTATCTTTCATGGTGTTATCCCATAAACCACGGTTCACCAAATCGCGCAGCAAATGTTTGTTCACAATGATGAACTCGCCACTCAATACACGACGAGTGTAAATATTGGAGGTATATGGCTCAAAGCACTCGTTATTACCCAATATTTGTGATGTTGAAGCAGTAGGCATTGGTGCTACTAATAACGAGTTGCGCACACCATGGTTCATTACATCTAAACGCAGGTTTTCCCAATCCCAACGTGTGCTGGCCGGCTTTTCGTTCCATAAATCAAACTGGAACTTACCTTCTGATAGCGGCGAACCTTTAAAAGTAGTGTAAGGACCATCTTGTATTGCCAGGTCTTTTGAAGCTGTCATAGCAGCAAAGTAGATGGTTTCAAATATCTCTTTGTTTAACTGTTTAGCCTCAGGGCTTTCAAACGGCATACGTAATAGTATAAACGCATCGGCCAAACCCTGTACACCTAAACCAATCGGGCGGTGGCGCAAGTTTGAATATTCGGCCTCTTTAACCGGGTAGTAATTGTTATCGATGATCTTATTCAGGTTCAATGTAGCCTGATAAGTTACTTCGTATAGTTTTTCGTGGTCAAAAGCGCCGTCACGTACATAACGCGGCAACGCTAACGAAGCCAGGTTACAAACTGCTATCTCATCGGCCGAGGTATACTCCAATATCTCGGTACATAAGTTGGAACTTTTTATGGTACCTAAGTTTTGCTGATTTGATTTACCATTGGCAGCATCTTTATATAATAAGTATGGTGTACCGGTTTCTACTTGGGCATCTAACACAGCAAACCAAAGCTCTTGTGCTTTAACGGTTTTGCGTGCACGACCTTCGCGCTCATATTTGGTGTACAGGTCTTCAAACTCTTTACCCCAGCACTCAGCCAATCCCGGTGCTTCATGCGGACAGAATAAGCTCCAGTCCTCATTAGCTTCTACACGCTGCATAAACAAGTCAGATACCCAAAGAGCATAAAACAAATCGCGGGCGCGCATTTCTTCTTTACCGTGGTTTTTACGCAGGTCTAAAAATTCAAATATATCCGCGTGCCAAGGCTCTAAATAAATAGCGAAAGCTCCTTTACGTTTCCCGCCACCCTGATCAACATAACGCGCGGTATCATTAAATACACGCAGCATTGGGATGATACCGTTGCTGGTACCATTGGTACCGCTGATGTATGAGCCTGTAGCCCTAACGTTATGTATACTTAAACCAATACCACCCGCGCTTTGCGAAATTTTGGCGGTTTGTTTTAAAGTATCATATATACCATCAATACTGTCATCCTTCATGGTTAACAAAAAGCATGATGACATTTGTGGTTTTGGTGTACCCGCGTTAAACAAAGTAGGCGTAGCGTGAGTAAACCAGCGCTCGCTCATCAGATTATAGGTTTTGATAGCGCTTGCAATATCTTCTTTATGTATACCTACCGATACACGCATAAATAAATGCTGCGGGCGTTCGGCAATTTTTCCGTCCAGTTTTAACAGGTATGATTTTTCGAGAGTTTTAAAGCCAAAGTAATCAAAACCAAAATCACGATCATAAATAATGCTGCTATCCAGTTCTTCAGCATTTTTTTGAATTATATCGTAAACATCATCAGCAAGCAATGAGGCATTTTTGCCGGTTTTGCTGTCAACATAGTTGTACAACAATTTCATTGTTTCTGAGAATGATTTGATGGTGTTTTTATGCAAGTTTGATACCGCTATACGCGATGCCAATAACGCGTAATCGGGGTGCTTGGTGGTTAATGACGCCGCCGTCTCGGCAGCCAGGTTATCCAGTTCAGACGTAGTAACCCCGTCAAACAATCCCTCAATTACCTTTTTTGCCACATCAACCGGATCAACCAGCGCGGGGTTTAAACCATAGCACAGCTTCTCGATGCGTGCGGTTATTTTGTCAAACTTTACTGACTCTTGCTTACCGTCTCTTTTTACTACAAACATAATTTTGGCGTTTATGGCTGAACTGGAATCAGCCGGTTTACTATTTATTTATTAACTGGATATTCTTGTACTCTTTTAATTAAAAATCCTCATCTAACGAGAATCCTTTGTTGTCACCACCACCTGTGTTTAATACACCGCTTTTTTGGTAATCGCCTACGCGCTTTTCAAAAAAGTTAGTTTTGCCTTGCAGCGATATCATCTCCATAAAGTCGAACGGATTGCTTGCGCCGTATACTTTAGGGTAACCTAATTCGCCTAACCATCTATCAGCTACAAACTCAATGTATTGGCCCATTAGCTTGGCGTTCATGCCTATTAAACTAACCGGCAGGGCATCACTTATAAATTCTTTTTCAATCTCCACCGCGTCGGTAATAATAGCGGTTGCGGCTTCTTTTGATAGTTTGTTTTCCAGCATACGGTAAAGCAAACAGGCAAACTCGCAGTGCATACCTTCATCGCGCGATATCAGCTCATTGCTAAAAGTTAAACCCGGCATTAAACCACGTTTTTTTAACCAGAAAATTGAACAGAAGCTACCTGAGAAGAAAATACCTTCAACCGCCGCGAAAGCTATCAAACGCTCGGCAAAGCTGCCGTTGTTAATCCAGCGCAGTGCCCACTCGGCTTTTTTACCTACACAAGGCACGGTATCAATAGCGTGAAACAGTTTATCTTTTTCTGCCGGATCTTTAATATAAGTATCTATTAATAACGCGTAGGTTTCTGAGTGGATATTCTCCATCATGATCTGGAAACCGTAAAAGCAACGGGCCTCGGGCAGTTGCACCTCGCTCATAAAGTTTACGGCCAGGTTCTCGTTCACTATACCATCGCTGGCGGCAAAAAACGCCAGGATATGCGATATAAAATGACGCTCACCGTCGTTCATATTTTCCCAGTGCTTCATATCGTCCGAAAGGTCTATCTCTTCGGCGGTCCAGAAGCTGGCTTCACATTTTTTATACATCTCCCAAATGGCGGGATATTTAATGGGAAGGATAACAAAGCGGTCTTTGTTTTCTCTGAGTAATAATTCGGTTTCTACTGCCATGCGCTTACTTTATTTTATATTTCATTCTTTTATAGCTAACCAGACGACGAACTATTAGCCGACAGCAATGCCCCAGAGCAGTTAAGGTTAAATGCGATAATTATCGCTTTAACTACTTCCAAAATCAACCTCACCAATCGTTGCTAAACAATTCTAATTTTGTACGTCTGCCCATCCGCCGTGGCGACTGAGCTCCTTTTTACCGGTAAGAATCACTGATAAAACGGATAGCTTTAAAGAACTTATAATCCAAAGATATGTGCGAATGATTTTGCCTGTTAGTGATAGTTTTGCACATCCCCTATAAGTTATAAACAAAATTGCGGGAGCGTAAAATATTATTCAAAGTATGCAGTTGGCAATGAGCATTTTGTAATGTTAATTCTTTATTTCCTTAACTATATTTTTAGCTGATCGGTTGCCATAGTGACCAGGTTTAGGCCACAGACGAAGCAGTGATTAATCCGCTCCCACTTTAACATCACCGGCAATTAAAACAAGCTTTGCAAAAAGTAAAAACGTTTAACATCGTTTAACACTTTTTTGATTATTTTTAATATTAAATAATTGATTATCAATTACTTAAATGCAAATTACCGCTAAAATGTGTTAAAATGGTTAATCTTTTTTTGGTAAAAACTTCATTGACAGCGAGTTAACGCAATGACGCGTGTTTTTTGGGGTGAGGTACTCCCCCTCAAACACGTGGCCCAGGTGGGCGCCGCAATTGCTGCATACAATTTCAACCCGTCTGCCATCGGCATCAGGTACACGTGTTACCGCTCCCGGTATCTCGTCATCAAAACTCGGCCATCCGCAATGCGATTCAAACTTAGTTTCGGATGTATACAGCGGCTGGTCGCAGCGTTTGCAAACGTATAAGCCTTCGGCTTTATTATTCAATAACTCGCCCGTAAACGCGCGCTCGGTGCCTTTATGTAGTATTACCCGCTCTTCGTCGGGGGTTAATTTATTGTAGTTACTCATGATTTCACAGATGTTTATTGATTTCGCAGATTGATACTGATATCTATCTGCTTACACAATATACGACAAAACTATTGTCCGGTTTTGTTTTTGGGTGGATGTTTACATGGGATTAACAAAAGTCGTTTTTTAAACCAACATATCATTTTAACCCCTTAAAAATAACACCATTGTGTATTCATCAAGGTAATAATCGTTTGATTTGATGGCTTTCCTTTCAAGACTAAAGGGTTCAAATCCGAAACTTTTGTATAGGCCAACAGCTCGGTTATTTGAAGCAACCACGGTTAGGTTTATTTGCTCAATATCAGGCAGTTCTTTTACTCTTTCAATTAATTTTTTCATCAATTGTTTGCCTATACCCTTTCCACTATGAGATGCCCCTACGTACATTCTAAATAATAAACCTTTATGCGCAAGTTTTTCGCGGTTAGCGATTTCCGTTTTAAAACTTACAACACCTGCCAACTTATCCTGTTCATCCAAAGCACCTAATGTAAAGCTATGGCTGTTACCCAGAGTAGGGAAAGGCTCATTTAACTCATCCTGCGGTGATATACGAAACGCATCCGGATGTGTCTTTAATCCCTTTAAAATAAAATCTTTATAGTTATAATGCTGTGTGGTAGTAAGTTCAATAATCTTCATGCGTAGTTAAATTGCATAAAACAAACAGAATAATATGCTTTGTTATTTAAAGATAAGTGTAACTGTACTGCCTTTATTAATAAAATAAAAAAATGACGTTGACCACAGGTTATTGTAAACAAAAAATCCCGGCTATCACTAACCGGGATTCTCTTTATTATATAAGGAATAAAAACCTTTCAGCTTTTACCTTTCTGCTTTCAGCCTTATGCTAACTTAGCCAGTTCCTCAGCCATTGCAGCACCAATTTCGGCAGGTGATGCAACCACACGTATACCGCACTCGGCCATAATTTTCATTTTAGCAGCAGCGGTATCGTCGGCACCGCCAACAATTGCACCCGCGTGGCCCATACGGCGTCCCGGAGGCGCTGTTTGACCGGCTATAAAACCAACAACAGGTTTAGTGCCATGCTCTTTTATCCAGCGGGCAGCTTCGGCTTCCATACCGCCGCCAATTTCGCCTATCATAATTATACCGTGGGTATCCGGATCGTTCATTAATAACTCAACCGCTTCTTTAGTTGGGGTACCGATGATCGGGTCGCCACCAATACCAATAGCTGTAGTGATACCTAAACCGGCTTTAACCACCTGGTCTACCGCCTCATAAGTTAACGTACCCGATTTTGAAACCACACCTACATTACCTTTTTTGAAAATAAAGCCCGGCATAATACCAATTTTGCTTTCATCAGCCGTAATAATACCCGGGCAGTTAGGGCCAATCAGGCGTGCATCCTTATCAGTTAAATATTCTTTTACCTGTATCATATCCTTGGTAGGTATGCCTTCGGTAATACATACAATCACTTTAATACCGGCTTCGGCAGCTTCCATTATCGCGTCGGCTGCAAATGCCGGCGGAACGAATATAATAGATACATCAGCGCCGGTTTGTTTAACGGCATCGGCAACGGTATTAAATACCGGCCTGTCTAAATGTGTTTGGCCGCCTTTACCCGGTGTAACACCGCCAACAAGCTGGGTGCCATACTCAATCATTTGCGACGCATGATAGGTACCTTCGTTACCTGTAAACCCTTGAACTATAACTTTAGAATCTTTATTTACCAGAACACTCATTTGGTCTTTTGCTTTTAGTAGCGCAAAGCTAAAATTATTGGCCTTAATGTCAAATAAAAAACACTTAAATAACACGGTAAAAGCATATTATTTTTGTAATATTATTAGGATACTTGATTAGCCACAAAATAAGCACATCAATTAAATTTTGTTTTTTAATTAATTTGGTCTACTTTCAGGCACCTAAATTTATCGCGATGAGAATTATTTTTTTCTTTCTTTTTCTATTTGTCGGAGTAAATATTTACGGGCAAAGTATTGAATATAAAAAATCATATAAAGAGGCTTTGGCGCTTGCGGCACAAACCAACAAACCGCTTTTTGTTACGTTAACACCACCAGCATTTAATATTAAGGGCCTCCCCCAGTTTCCAAGCGGACTGGACAATAAGGAAGTGGCCGACCTATACAATAAAAATTTTATCAGTGTTAAGGTAATATTTACCGATTCGACTGTAAATAATATCACCGGTAAATTGCACCCCACTATCTTCCCGTGCTATGTTTTTTTAGACAGCAAAGGCGGTATTGTTTACACATCTTCGGGTAATACAAACTTCACTATAAAATTTGAGGACATGGCCAGTCAGGCATTGTCTCGCATCGCATCGGGCAAAACTTTAACTAATTATGAACAGTTATATAAAGCCGGATCAATTACCAAACAACAGCTTAAAGAATATATCGTCCTGAAGGAGAGCCTGAATATTTTTGACAATGCTGTCCTTATTGATAAATACGTTGATATGCTGACCGTTAATGACCTGAATAACTATAAGGAAATATTGTTTGCGTTACAAGCCGGCCCCTATGCCGACAGCAAGGCTTATAAACTATTACATACTAATGAAAAGTTATTTGACAGCTTGTACAAAACCGAGCCCCTTGAAACGCGAGTTGCCATAAACAACAGAATTATTAATAATACGCGTGCCGAAGCCATCAGAACCAAAAATGCAAGTATGGCGCAGGCAAATGCCAGCTTCATGGCGCGAAGCTGGAGCAATAACTACCAGGAAGCAAACAAGGCATCAACCAGGGAGATGCTTTATTACTATAAATCTGTTAAGGATACTACGCGATATTTTCAGCAAGCTGAATATTTTTACGATACCTATTATTTGAATATAACTACCGATTCGGCCCGAAGATTACAGATAGAGGCTTTAAATAAAGCAAGGGCAGTTGCACCGGCCAACCAGCCGCCTGCTGATATCAGGATACCGGCACCTGTTCAGCAGGTATCGTTTATACAGCTAAGTCCTGCCAAAAGCGCAGAGGTGGCTAATACTTTAAACAATGCCGCCTATGATTTTTATTTGCTGGGCACGCATAATACTACCCATTTAATAAAGGCATTGGTATGGAGCCGCAGGTCTATCCAGTTAAGTCCTATGGCCGGTTATTATGACACCATGGCCCATATTATGTACCGGCTGGATTTTTATGACGAAGCGCTGCTTAACCAGAATAAAGCTATTGAAATGGCTGCCAAAGAGCCGGGCATGGCCAGCCGGATTGATAATTTAAAAGGCGAGTTAGCCAAAATGAAAAGCCACCAGTTATAATTAGTTTTTGCAAAATATTGACTTTTAATGTCAAATTAAAAACAGTTAAATAGCACTGTAAACCAATAATAATTTGTAATATTTTTAGGATAGACTGATTTGTTATAATTCATTGGGCAATGTGAATTGCTTAATGTCTTTTCTCAGGACTAAATCACTAGGGTGAATTGAGTCGTTTATCGCCAAAAATCTTTCTCTTAAATCCTCAGCGTCTGGAGCTTGAAAATATACTTTCTTCAAATTGTTCCCAACAAATTTATTAAGTATAAGTTTATCAATATCTCTATTAAAAAAAGGAAATGAATAACCAATAACGACCAAAATTTCCGTGTTGCATATTGATTCCTTTAAGTGGTTAAAAAAAGGGTTGTCGGTTTGATGTTCCCATGCAAATGATAAATGATTTTTATAAATACGCGGATTGGTACATAATTTATCATAGGCACCGATTAATTGTGGAACAAACTCTTCAATTTCGGACGTTTTAAAATTATCGATTAAGTAGCTTGTATCTCTATTACTAAAAGTGTTAGAATTAAATGTAGCTGAACAGTTCAGTTTAAATATTCCAAATTTGGATGGATCTCTAAACTGAGTAACTTCAGTTTCTTGACTACATATATTAAAAGTTTCACGGGCTACTTTTAATGAATCGTGATCCAAGAAATCTGAATATGT
>NZ_JBDTJZ010000115.1:0-12552 GCF_039935595.1 Mucilaginibacter sp.
GAAAAAAATATCACCTCGGGCAGTTTTATACGTCAGGACAATAGCGGCAGCATGTTTACCATATCAAACATGAAAGATGTATGGATATGGGCCAACGTTTTCGAGTCCGACATCAGCAAAGTAAAAACGGGTTATACTGCTAAAATAACCACCATAGCTTACCCGGGCAAGGTATTTATGGGCAAGGTGAACGAGATAAGCTCCGTTTTAGATCCGGATAACAAGGTAATGAAAATAAAAATTGCACTACCTAACCCGGATATGCTGCTTAAGCCCGAAATGTTCACCAATGTGGTAATCACTAATAATGAGAACGAACAATCAGTAGCTGTACCGGCGAAGGCTATAGTTTTTGATAACAGTAAAAACTATGTGGTTATTTATAACAGCAAGTGCGATTTGCGTGTACAAGAAGTTAGCGTTGTTAAAACGGTTGACAATTTATCCTACATCGCATCTGGCTTAAAGCCCGGTGATAAAGTGATATCAAAAAATCAGCTTTTTCTTTATAACGCGCTTATAAGCGATTGATTTTAGGTCGCAACAACATTTGATGTTAACTACTCGATATTAAAGAAATGAATAAATTCATTAAAAATATAATATACTTTTCGCTAAGGCACCGCTATTTTGTGTTTTTTATGACCGCGGTGTTGGTAGCCTTAGGTGTTTGGAGCTATACCAATACTCCTATAGAAACCTTCCCGGACGTAACCAATACGCAAATAATTATTATAGCCCAGTGGCCCGGGCGCAGTGCCGAAGAGGTGGAGAAAATGGTTACCATACCCATTGAAACGGTATTAAACTCGGTACAAAAAAAATCAAACCTGCGTACCACGTCGGCATTCGGTTTATCCTATACCCGTATCATTTTTGATGACGACGTAGATGATTCATTTGCGCGCCAGCAGGTATTAAGCAGACTGGTAAATGCCGACCTGCCCGATGGGGTTAAGCCCGAAATTGAACCACCTTATGGTCCAACCGGTGAGATATACCGCTATACCCTTAAAAGTAAGAACAAATCATTACACGAGCTTACGGCCATACAGGATTGGGTGCTTGACCGCCAGTTTAAAGCCGTACCCGGCGTTGCCGACGTAAACACCTTTGGCGGTGAGGAAAAGGATTATGAAGTAAGTGTTAACCCGGCGCTATTACAAAAATATAGCCTTACCTCGTTAGATGTGTACAACGCGGTAAACCGCAGTAGTATTAACGTAGGCGGCGATGTTATTGAAAAAAATGATCAGGCTTATGTGGTGCGGGGTATAGGTTTGATCAATAATATTGACGAGATAAAAAACATCATCGTTAAAAATGTAAATAACGTGCCCATACTGGCTAAAGATGTTGCCGATATACATGAAAGTGGTTTGCCAAGGTTAGGGCAGGTGGGGCGCGATAGGGACAACGATGTTATTGAAGGCATTATAGTAATGCGCAAAGGCGAAAACCCATCAGAGGTACTTACCCGGATTAGGGATAAGGTAAAAGATCTTAACGATAACATATTACCTAAAGGTGTAAAGATTGACACCTTTTATGATCGTACTACCTTAATGGATTTTTGTACCGAAACAGTAATTCATAATTTACTGGAAGGTATAGTACTGGTAACCGTTATTGTATTTTTATTTATGGCCGACTGGCGCACTACGCTTATTGTGGCCATAATCATTCCGCTGTCGCTGCTGTTTGCCTTTATGTGTTTAAAGCTAAAGGGCATGAGCGCCAACCTGCTATCAATGGGGGCGGTAGACTTTGGTATAATCATAGACGGTGCCGTAGTGATGGTCGAAGGGCTTTTCGTCGCGCTTGATTATAAAGCAAAAGAGGTGGGTATGCCAAAGTTTAACGGCCTTGCCAAACTGGGGCTGTTTAAAAATGTAGGTGCCGAGATGGGTAAAGCCATATTTTTCTCCAAGTTGATTATCTTAACTTGCCTGGTGCCCATTTTTGCTTTTCAAAAGGTAGAAGGTAAAATGTTTTCGCCGCTGGCCTATACCTTAGGCTTTGCGTTGTTAGGTGCTTTAATTTTTACGCTGACATTGGTGCCTGCCTTATCAAGTATTTTGTTAAACAAAAATGTTAAAGAGAAACATAACCCGATAGTATTGTTTTTTGAGAACGGTATAAAACGGATGTTTAACTATACCTACTATCATCAAAAGTTGAGTTTAATAGTAGCTGTTTGCTTTATGGCTGTAACCTTCTTTTCGGCAAGGTTTTTAGGTACCGAGTTTTTACCACAATTAAATGAGGGCGCGCTTTGGGTAACGGCACAATTGCCTATGAGTATTTCGTTATCCAGTTCGGTAAAAACAACCAACAAGATGCGCGAAATTTTGGCCACCTTCCCCGAAGTAAAGCAAACCATGTCGCAGGTTGGGCGTACCAATGACGGTACCGACCCCAAAGGTTTCTTCAACGTACAAACCCAGGTTGACCTATACCCCAAAAAACAGTGGAAACGTAATATTACACAAGAGCAACTGATAGCCGAGATGGATAAGAAACTGAGTCAGTTTCCGGGTATTATTTTTAATTACTCGCAGCCTATCATTGATAACGTGGCCGAGGCAGTAGCGGGCGTACCAGCATCAATGGCGGTAAAAATATTCGGCCCTGATTTTAAGGTGCTTGACGGCAAGGCCGATGACGTTATGCGGGTGCTTAAAAATATTAAAGGCGTTGAGGATCTGGGTGTTTTACGTAACCTGGGTCAGCCCGAATTTAGGATAGAACTTGACCAACGCAAAATGGCACTGTATGGCGTATCCACCGCTGATGCCAATGCAGTAATTGAAATGGCGATAGGCGGTAAGGCGGCAACGGTATTGTACGAAAGCGAGCGTAAGTTTGATATACGGGTGCGATATGAAGAGGACGCACGTAATACGAGGGCAAAAATTGAGAACCTGATGGTGCCAACACTAAACGGAGCAAAAATAGCCATTAAAGAAATATCAACCATAACTACGCTTACCGGCCCGGCATTTATATACCGCGATAACAATATGCGCTATATAGCTGTAAAATTCTCGGTCAGGGGCCGTGATTTGGGCAGTACCATTGCCGAGGCGCAGCAGAAAGTAAATAACGCCGTAAAGTTAGACCAGGGCTATTCGTTTACCTGGAATGGCGAATTTGAGAACCAAATACGCGCGTCAAACACATTGGCACGAGTGGTGCCCATTTGTTTGCTGGTTATTTTCCTGATCCTGTTTATAACCTTCGGTAATGTTAAGGATGCCACGCTGGTAATTATGAATGTACCATTTGCATTAATAGGAGGTATTTTAGCACTACATATTACCAATACCAACTTTAGCATATCAGCAGGTATTGGTTTTATAGCACTGTTTGGGGTTTGTATTCAAAACGGGGTTATATTAATATCCGTGTTCCGCAAAAACCTGGCAGAACGCATGCCACTTGATAAAGCTATATTAGATGGTGTGGTGTCGCGCGTGCGCCCGGTGGTAATGACGGCGCTTATGGCTGCTATCGGCTTAATGCCGGCAGCCATATCAACCGGTATAGGCAGCGAAACACAGAAGCCGTTGGCCATTGTGGTAATTGGCGGCCTGGTAACCTCAACCATATTAACCCTGTTGATATTGCCGGTTATTTATGCCATAGTGCACAATTTTATACATAACAGAGATAACCGTAAGCTGCTTAAAAAAATAGGCGCGGTAAACGGATAAGATAATGCCTAAAAGTTCAGTTTTGTTTTAGTAGAAGGGCGCGGGTAACCGCGCCCTTTGTTGTTTTATTAATTGTGTAACAGATTTACGAAGTTTTTAAAACTTCGTAAATCTCTCGATGACGCCTGCCAAACAGGGTTAACATAACTTAACACATTTCAATGTTAATTCGTATTTAAGTATATGATAATCAAATATTTAAATAAAAAATCAGCGTAAAATGTGTTAACCATATTTAAAAGCAATAATTTAACTTATAAATAAAAATATTAACATTCTGTTAGGGATGGAGGCGGATATGCATAAAGACTTACGAGGTTTTTAAAACTTCGTAAGTCTTTATAAGTTTGTTTCATGAAATTAAATCATATTAATTTACCGTAAAGGATGTACAAGCTGCCACCTTGTTTTTTGAAACATATTTTGGTTTTAAAGCGGAAAACAGCGTTGTTAATGATACCATATCAATTTTAAGAGCTGATGATGGTTTTGTGTTGGTACTAATGTCTGATAAGCTTAATAAAGGTGATAATAGTTATCCCGGCACTTTCCATATAGGGCTTTTTCAAGAAACCGACGAAGCTGTAACAACTGTTTATGAGCGTTTAAAAAATGCCGGAGCAGCATTGGCCGATGAACCTAAACGTATTAGGAAAACATTTGGGTTTTATTTTAAATACCAGGATATATTGATAGAAATATCAACTGATATTAAAGAATAGTTTTTGTTCTTTTCGAGATTATTATTGGTACATGTAATTTGGTTTTTTCAGTTTCATAATAATAGTCCAAGGTTTGCTGATACTTATTGAAACTTTTTCGATCAGTAAAAAATATTTCAAAACGAAGAATAGGGCCATACATCGCTCCAAAAATATTCCAAAAATCTTCTTTCGACCTACCAGCGCTTAAGCTATAAGAAAATTCGGCTGTAGCTCCTCCATTAACATCTCTCGGCGTTTGTAATTCTCCATGTGTATGAAGAAGATCGTAAGAATTTCCTTTAATATATAAATCTAAAACGGAATTATTAAGTATTTCAACATAGACTTTACCGCTTACAAGGTCTAAATTGTGTTCGAAAGTAAACTTAAAATCGGGCAATAGTTCATCCATGTATCTTTGATAATCAAGTTTCTGAATTTCTAATTGACTTTTAAAAGTCTGCGCTTGAAGTACAAAAAGACCATATGCAATGCACATCCAAACAATAGTTACGACAAATGTTCCTATTCCCAATATATCTTGAAAAGTCATAATGTAAAAGTAAGGAATTGTTTAATCTATTCGGTTTCGTTTAATACGTTAGGGATAACAGCAGATACCGGCCAGGATCCGCCCTTAGGTGGACTACAGGCGTATGAGCGGATAGCCCGTTAAAACGCCCCAATAATAAACCAATAAAAACCTTTAAACCGCACTTAATTACAACCCTAAAAATAATAAGAGTAAAAATTATAACTTATTCATACATTTAAGCCAATTTTAGGTGGCTTTTTTTATGAAAATACATTATCAATCAGATGTTGTACTTGCTTTAACCAGTGATAATTTAAATGAAGACGGAACACCAATTATTAAAATAAAGGATTTAATTATTTTTTCCGAAAGACCTAAAGAACACAAAGGATTTATACCCTACGATTTATTTTTTAAATGGATTGATATGTATTTTGAATATGTTGAAATGGGGACTAAAGAACATAGAACTATTAGGATAACTGGATTTTTGACAAAATTTCAAGATTTAAATTCAAACTGAAATAGTACCTTTTTTGGGGAAATGAAAAGTATTATATAATATTATAGTCGATTTTAAAAGTGCTAACCTTCCTTAAATGTATAAAATAATTTTTGGTATAATAATAGGAGTATTTCTATCTGTATCCTTTACTTTTTTATACAGGACGTATTATTTGAGGGATTATGTAGTTAGCGCCCCCGATCTAAAGACTATTAAACCAGACCCTATTTCAGGAAAAAATATAGAACAGGCCATAATTAATAGTACTTTTGACGAAAAGATTAACAGCCTAAATAAAAGATCAGATGATTTTCTTCTATTTGGGAGTATGATAATTACGTTGATGCTTGGTATATCGGTAAGCGTTTATCTAAGAACAGAAGGAGAAGTTACCAAACATTTTAAGGAAAACTTTAGTTCCTATCAAGAAAAGGTAATAGAGGCAACCTCTCACATCGAAAAATTATTGAGCGAGGCGCAATCAAATGCCGAAATTGTAAATGCCTTAAAACAGAAGGCAGAAAGCCAAACAGATAAAACAATAGATTAAAAAAATATTATGATGTCAGCTATTGAAAAGCAAAAATTTGATAGAGAGTATTTAGATTTGTTGCAAAAAAAAATAGAAAGCAACAAGGCTACAACTGAAGAATATAAATCATTAGATTTTTTTATTAAAAGCACTGTCGACATCCCTAATTATGTACTGAACTCATTAGCAGAATTTAATTTATATTCCTATCAAGAATATATTGACGAAAGGAAAAAAGATTTTTCCCCATTAAAGTCAAAACTTGAAGGACAGGTATTAGGAAGGATTACGGGTGCCATTTCTGCATTAAAAGCCACCCTTTAATTGTATAATAATTAGTTATGGAAGTAGTAGTAATTTACGAGATTGACAAAGAGGAATTTAATAGCGATGTTAATGCCGGAATGAAAGATAAAAGCTATTATAAGTCTTGGAAATACAAAGAAAAATCATATAAATTGCCCGATAATTGTTTTTGGAAACCAGACGGTACATTAGCAGAAGGAAAACAGGACATGATAGATGTTGTTGCTCAAATAAGTAGAAGTAAAAACACACCTGTAAAACTGACTAAGTGCCTTGTTCTTCCTTCAATACAGTGGGAAGGAATACCCACAAGCTAATCCACAAGACCTACGATATCCTTACTGAATAAGTGACAAATTACCATTTGGTGTAAACTTATATATAGTTACCAAAATATCGCGTCTCTACAATCTATCCATACCTCATCAACCACTCACCTAATAAACTCAATCAACCACACCAACCAACCTTTTGAATTTTAACTTTTTAATTTTAAATTATAACACTATCTTTGCACCCACAAATAACAGAATTTTAAACGCTTTAATATTATTTACGTAATGTATTTAAGTACAGAAGAAAAACAAGAAATTTTCGCAAAACACGGTAAAAGTGCAACTGATACCGGTTCAACAGAAGGTCAGGTAGCCTTATTCACTTACCGCATCGCACATTTAACAGGGCATTTGAAAAAAAACAAACATGATTTTTCAACCCAATTATCACTGCAAAAATTAGTAGGTAAACGCCGCGGATTGCTGGCATACCTTTACAAAAAAGATATTGAAAGATACCGTGCTATCATCAAAGCTTTACAGCTTAGGGATATCATCAAGTAACTTAAACTTATTTTTTACAAAAAGCCGTCTCAAGTTAAGGAGATGGCTTTTTTACTTTACGCAACAATACACACACTATAAAAAAACCGACGCGCTCTGAAAGATGAAAAGCGGGTCACAACGAAAACAAGATGAGTTTAAATGTAATTAAAAAGGTTATTGATTTAGGTGACGGCCGCACCATTGAGATCGAAACCGGAAAACTGGCCAAACAAGCAGATGGATCTGTAGTAATAAAAATGGGTGATACCATGTTATTGGCTACAGTAGTATCAACGCCCGAAGCAAAAGAAGGGGTAGATTTTTTACCGCTATCTGTAGATTACCAGGAAAAATACGCCGCTACAGGCCGTATACCGGGTGGTTTTTTACGCCGCGAGGCACGTTTATCAGACTATGAGGTTTTGATCTCGCGTTTGGTTGACCGCGCATTGCGCCCAATGTTCCCCGAAGATTATCATGCCGATACACAGGTGATGATCAGTTTGATATCTGCTGATAAAGATATCATGCCTGATTGTTTAGCCGGTTTGGCGGCATCAGCAGCTTTATCGGTTTCTGATATTCCGTTTAACGGACCTATATCTGAAGTTCGCGTAGCTAAAGTTGATGGTAAATTAGTTATCAACCCAACATTAAGCCAGTTACAAACGGCAACTTTAGAGTTTATTGTAGCCGGTAGCGAGCATGATATTAACATGGTTGAGGGCGAAGGTGCCGAAATACAGGAAGCTGAATTGGTTGAAGCTATTAAATTTGCTCACCAGGCTATTAAAGTTCAATGTTTGGCTCAAAAAGAATTGACTATTGAAGTTGGCAAAACCGAAAAACGTGTTTACAGCCACGAGCATAGCAATGATGAATTAGAGAAAGCAATTTATGCAGCTACTTACGATAAAGTATACGCTATTGCAGGCGAAGCTTCTGGTAAAGACGAGCGTGGTGCTAAATTTAAAGCAGTACGCGACGAGTACATAGCTACTTTAGGCGAAATAGATGACGTTACTAAGTTTTTAGCTAAAAAATATTACCATGATGTTGAGTATGATGCTATACGTAACCTTGTTTTAGATGAAGGTAAACGTTTAGACGGTAGGTCAACTACACAAATACGTCCAATATGGAGCGAAGTTGGTTATTTACCTGCTGCGCACGGTTCGGCTGTATTTACACGTGGCGAAACACAATCATTAACCTCGGTTACTTTAGGTGCTAAGGATGATGAGCAAATGATTGATGGCGCATTTATTAACGGTTATCAAAAATTCTTATTACACTATAATTTCCCGGGTTTCTCAACCGGCGAGGTTCGTCCTAACAGGGGAGCTGGTCGTAGAGAGATCGGTCATGGTAACTTAGCCATGCGTTCATTAAAACGTGTTTTACCTGCCGAGGATGAAAACCCATACACCATACGTGTTGTTTCTGATATTTTAGAGTCAAACGGATCATCATCAATGGCTACGGTTTGTGCCGGTACATTGGCGCTGATGGATGCGGGTATCAAAATTACTAACCCGGTATCAGGTATCGCAATGGGACTGATCACCAACGAAATGGGTACAAAATATGCTATCCTTTCGGACATTTTAGGTGATGAGGATCACTTAGGCGATATGGACTTTAAAGTAACCGGTACCAAAAATGGTATTGTTGCTGTGCAAATGGACTTAAAGATCAATGGCCTTTCATGGGAAGTGTTGACCAATGCTTTGAATCAGGCTAAAGATGGCCGTTTACACATCTTAGGCGAAATGGCGAAAACCATTGCTGCTCCTCGCGAAGATTATAAACCACACGCACCGCGTATTGTTACCATCCGTATTGACAAAGAATTCATCGGTGCCGTTATCGGACCTGGTGGAAAAATTATACAAGAAATGCAGCGTGAAACCGGTGCTACTATCTCTATCGAGGAAGTTGGCAACCAGGGTGTAGTTCAAATATTTGCCGATAACAAAGAAGCTATTGATAAAGCGGTAACCCGCATTAAAAACATTGCTTCAAAACCAGAAGTTGGCGAGATATATGAAGGTAAAGTAAAATCAATAATGCCGTTTGGTGCCTTTGTTGAAATTATGCCGGGTAAAGATGGCTTGCTGCATATATCAGAAATTGACCATAAACGTATTGAAACTATGGACGGTATTTTTGAAATAGGCGACGAAGTACGTGTTAAATTATTGGATGTTGACAAGCAAGGTAAATTAAAGCTTTCGCGTAAGGCTTTATTGCCTAAGCCAGAAAGTGCCAAACAATAATTATATGAATTTTGCAAACAGTAAAAGCCTTTTTTAAGGCTTTTACTGTTTAATAAGGTTTTTTCATTTCTTTAAAACAAAACTAAGTATTTAAGCTTTTGTCTATTAGTAGTTGACAAAAAGATAAGCGCGATCCGTATTTGAAATGACCTCTAAGCCAGAAGATCCTTTAGATTTTTTAAATAACAGCAAATCCTCCGGTTCGCCGTCAGGCCCCGAAGCTGATATGGTGCAGTTATTATTATATGAGATCATTAGGGTTAAAGAGCTAATAACTTATTATGAATCCATACCCAATGGAGGAGGCCAGCTTGGCGCATCAATATTAAATGAGTTAATTACCGAGGCCTACAGTTCATTAGTTAACTATGATGTGGTGCTTATGCGCAAATACTACGACCTTTTGCAGAATTGTGATTGAGATATAGAGATTAGTTAACTGGTGATTAGAGATTAGTTAGGATATTATCTGATATAAAACTAACTTTGATCTATTACATAAGCAGAACTAATCACTAATCTCCAAACACTAATCACTAATGCACCATTTAATAGCCCCATCAATTTTAGCTGCTGATTTTGGTAACCTGCAACGCGATGTGGAACTGCTTAACCAAAGCAAAGCCGACTGGATACATGTAGATATTATGGATGGCAGATTTGTGCCCAATATATCATTTGGTTTCCCGGTGATAGAGGCTGTTAAAAAACACGCAAAAAAACCCTTGGATGTACATCTAATGATTGTAGAGCCTGAGCGTTATATAAAGGCATTTAAAGATGCAGGGGCCTCAAACATTACTGTGCATTTTGAAGTTTGCCCAAATCTGCACCGTACCGTACAAATGATAAAAGAATTGGGCTGCACAGCCGGTGTGGCACTTAACCCGCATACCCCTGTTAACATGCTGGCCGATATTATTAATGATCTTGACCTGGTGCTGATCATGTCTGTTAACCCCGGTTTTGGAGGGCAGCATTTTATTGAAAATACTTACAAAAAACTGCATGATGTACGTTCATTAAGCAGCTTTAGCAACCCTAACCTACTTATAGAGGTTGATGGTGGGGTAGGCGTAAATAATGCTTCGCGCTTAATTAATGCAGGGGCCAATGTATTAGTGGCCGGTAATTCGGTTTTTTCATCTGCCGATCCTGCTGCCACTATCTCACAATTAAAGTCGGCAGAGTAGCTTACAATACAAGCATGCTAATAAATCCGCTTCATTTTTTTGATATTTTAAATTGAAAGGTGTAATTGTCGGCTTTTTGTATAATTTTTTAAAAAGGTAAAATAAAAGTATAAAATTTTGCCAAATTGCATAACTTCGCCCCGTCTAAATACAAAGTAGTTGATTTAGCAAAACCCAATATTAATTATATGAAACATAATTTTGGTGCCGGACCCGGCATTTTACCACACGAAGTTTTAAAACAAGCTGCTGCTGCGGTTGTAGATTTTAATGGAACAGGCTTATCTATCCTTGAGATTTCA
This sequence comes from Mucilaginibacter sp., assembly GCF_039935595.1. Taxonomy (GTDB): domain Bacteria; phylum Bacteroidota; class Bacteroidia; order Sphingobacteriales; family Sphingobacteriaceae; genus Mucilaginibacter. Next base: position 10,894 of record NZ_JBDTJZ010000115.1, read on the forward strand.
CACCGCTCGGCCGAGTTTGAAGCCGTGTTGGATGAAGCAGTAAAACTGGTAAAAGAGTTACTGAATGTACCTGAAGGGTACTCTGTTTTATTTTTACAAGGCGGTGCAAGCACACAATTTGCAATGGTGCCTTATAACCTGTTACCCGAAGGTGGCAAAGCCGCTTACCTGGAGTCGGGCGTATGGGCAAATAAGGCCTTAAAAGAAGTGAAATATTTTGGCGAAGCACAAGTTGTTGCCACATCAAAAGAAAGCAACTTTACTTACATCCCTAAAGATTTTGAAATTCCTGCTGACGCGGCGTATTTCCATATCACTTCAAATAATACCATTTACGGTACGCAGTTGCATAAGTTTTTCCCATCGCCAATACCGGTGGTTTGCGATATGTCGTCAGATATTTTTAGCCGCGAAATTAACATAGCTGATTTTGGTATCATTTACGCGGGCGCACAAAAAAATATGGGCCCTGCAGGCACTACTTTGGTAGTTATTAAGGATGATATTTTGGGCAAAAACGGCCGTAAAATACCGGCTATGTTTAACTATCAAACACAAATAGAAGGAGGCTCAATGTACAATACGCCGCCTGTGTTTGCCATATACGTATCCATGCTAACCCTTAAATGGTTAAAAGCCAAAGGCGGCGTAGCCGAAATGGAAAAAGAAAACGAAGCCAAAGCCAAAGTATTGTATGAAGAAATTGACCGCAACCCGCTGTTTAAAGCAGTAGCTGCTAAAGAGGATCGCTCGTACATGAATGTTTGCTTCGTAGCCGAAAACCCGGAACTGGAAAAATCTTTCCTTAAACTATGCGACGAAAAAGGCATAGTAGGTATTAAAGGTCACCGTAGTGTTGGCGGTTTCCGTGCTTCTATATACAATGCATTGCCTGTAACCAGCATACACGTGCTGATTGATGCCATGCGCGAATTTGCTGAGAAAAATAAATAGCCCCCTAACCCCCTAAAGGGGGAATTTTAATTGCTCCCCCTTTAGGGGGCTGGGGGGCTCACTAACTATTTAAAACAATGATCAAAATATTAGCTAATGACGGTATAGATCCAATAGGAAAAAAAATGTTGGAAGATGCCGGTTTTATAATTGATACCAACAATATACCACAGGATGAATTGCCTACAAAACTGCAGGCTTATGATGGTATAACCGTACGTAGCGCTACCAAAGTACGCAAAGCGTTAATTGATGCCTGCCCTAACTTAAAGCTTATTGGCCGTGGTGGTGTGGGTGTTGACAATATTGATGTAGAGTATGCCAAAGAAAAAGGCATTGGCGTGTATAACACACCTGCTTCTTCATCATTATCAGTTGCCGAGTTAGTGTTTGGTCAGCTGTTTACCGGTGTACGCTTTTTGGCCGACAGCAACCGTAAAATGCCGGTTGAAGGTAATACCAAATTTAACGATCTTAAAAAAGCATATGCTAAAGGAATTGAGCTGCGCGGCAAAACATTGGGTATTGTAGGCTTTGGACGTATTGGTCGCGAGGTGGCAAAAATTGCCATTGGCGTAGGTATGGATGTTATTGCTTATGACCTTTTTCCGTTTAACCCGGAAGTTGAAATTGTTTTAGGTACCGGCGGCACTAAAGTAAATGTAGCAGTAAAAACGGCTACGCTTGACGAAGTTATTGAGCGGG
>NZ_JBDTJZ010000116.1:0-13216 GCF_039935595.1 Mucilaginibacter sp.
AAGCACATAAACAAACTATTGCCACAAGTAAAGAGATAAAAGTGTTCGGCTTTAAAGACATTACAGATAGTACCATATCTATATATAATGAATATAGCCTAAAAACAGCTATTGGCTACGATAAACAGGGAAACTATGTTTATGAAGTAGCTATACCACTTAAATTAATGGACCTATCTATTAACAACCCTAAAGAGTTTTCTTATAACGTGAAAGTTAACGGAAGACAATTACCAAACTTTAACAGAGACGGTGGCGATAATGCCGGTGGCGCAGGCGGTTTTGGTGGCGGCGCTGGTGGTGCAGGCGGTTTTGGTGGTAGTGCAGGTGGTTTTGGCGGTGGTGGTGCAGGCGGCGGACGAGGTGGTGCTGGTGGAGGACGAGGTGGTCCTGGCGGCGGAAATTTTGGCGGTGGCAGAGGAGGCCCCGGCGGAATAGATTTTGCAGAGTTAACAACCCCAAGCGATTTTTGGGGAAAGTATACCCTGGCTAAAAAATAATACCCCTAACATTAATACCCCTAATATTAAAATAACTTAACCTTACACAAATGAAAAAGACAATTTTTATGGCTGTAATGATGATGGTATCATTACAGATGTTTGCGCAGGATCAGATACGAAGACCGCAAACACAAACCCCTGCTGCTGTACCACCGCCGCTGGCATTAAGAGAAATAAGCGGTGTTGTTAAAGATGCCCAGGGTCAAACCGTAATTGGCGCAACTGTATTTTTAAAATCAACAAAAGACAGTATTAAAACAGCTACTAATGAGGATGGCATATTTGTATTCAGAAACGTAAAAATGGCCACGTTTGTGCTTACTATATCAGGCGTTACTTATAAATCTTTAGTAGCCAGGTATAAACAAAATGATGCGGTAAAAAGAATAGTTTTGGATCCGATAACGTTAAAGGACGAGTCTACCCTGCTTAATGAGGTGAAAATTAACGGTACTCCAAGTATAGTTTATAAACCAGACACAGTTGAGTATAGAGCCAGCGACTATAAGGTGCGTGCAAATTCAACCATCGATGAGGTATTAAAAAAGATGGAGGGTGTAGAAGTTGGCAATGATGGTAGCTTAAGTATACAGGGACAATCAGTAGGCAAAGCAAAGCTTAACGGAAAAACATTTTCAGGAGGTGACGTAGCACAGGCAATTCAAAGTCTACCTGCTGATATTGTAGATAAGATTCAGTTTGTTGACGATTATGGCGACCAGGCCGCACGTACAGGTGTAAAAGACGGCGACCCGCAAAAAATATTAAATATAACTACCAAAGCCGATAAATCAGTAGGCACAATTGGACGGATAACTGCCCAAGCAGGTAATGACGATAGGTATAATGGGCAGCTATCTATACAACGCATAAACGGCAACCAGCAAATAAGTTTAATAGGCAGACTTCAAAGCACCGTAACAGGAGTAGCGTCAAGTGGTGGTGGCGCAACTGGTAGGGGCGCAGGTGGAGCTACCGGAGGCGGTGGCGGCGGCAGCCCAGGTACTTTACGTACAGGGAACCCAACATTCACGTATCGCGATCAATGGGCCCCTAATTTGCAGGTAATTAGCAATTATGGCTACAATTTTAGCGATAACAACTCTGTTAGCAATAGTTATGGTCAAACCTATTCTACCAGGGGCTTGGGTACATTTGTGAGATCAGGCACCAACCAGGCAAATTCACATGGTCATAATGCATCTTTTGAGATGGATTGGGATATTGATAAACAAAATTATCTACAAGTTACACCAACATATAGTTATACCCAATCAACATCAACTGGCACTAATTTTTCTGACAATATAAACAACTTCACTAAAACAGGCTTTGAACATCAGTTAAATAACAGTGGTTCAAATAATGTAACAACTACGCCAACATATGGCATTACAGTTTTATACCAGCATATATTTACAAAACCAGGCAGAAACATATCTATACAAAGCAGTATTACTAAAAGTAACTCACAAACGGACAAAGATGCCAATAACAGGTTTAGATATTATGCCGATACAACACAAAATCTTTTGTTAAAAGACTCATTAGTTCACCTACTAAATAAACAAAGTAGCATTAATACTACCTTCAGAACAAGCATTACTTACGCCGAGCCGTTAAGCAAAGCATCACGTCTTGAATTTAACGGACAAATGAGGCGGTCAAATAATGATAACGTAGCAATTTCTGATACGGTTTTGGCTAACGGGCAAACACAACAATTACATAGGTTAGATAATATATTCAATTACGATTTTACAGAATATAGAGCATCATTAAGCTACCGTTTTACAGCAACCAAATTTAACTTTTTGTTAGGTGTGGCAGCGGTCCCTTCGCAATTAAATGGCACCAAAGTTAATACTGGTACCGGGCAGGATGTATCTACAGCACAATCTTATTATAGAACCATACCCGTATTTCGTTTTGCTTATTCGTGGTCAAGTACTGAGAGGATAACATTAAACTATATTGGTACCAATACAGAGCCTCAATTCCAGCAAATACAACCTTTTGCAGACAGGACCGACCCTAACAACGTAATAGTTGGTAACCCGACTTTGAAGCCTTCATTTTCTAATTCGCTTGATTTGGTATATAATAACTATATAGCCAATTCAAAACTTAATTTTTCTGCTGAGATACGGGGTACAACCGTAAGCGACCAGATAACGTCAGACCTTAGCCAAATTCCTACATTAATTGATCTTACAAACCCTAAATTAGGTTATAAATCAACAAACCAAACTAACTATGTTAACCTAGGAGGATCACATACTGTAACCGGCCAGTATACAATTGCGAAACAATTGAATGACAGGAGATATAATTTAAACTTAATTGGTAGTGTAAGTTACGGTTACAATAATGCTATGAGTAATGATATTCTTTATCACACAACAAGCTGGAAATTTAATGAGCGTTTTGGCCCAAGGATAAATCCTACTGATAATATTGAATTTAATCCTTATATCCAGTATCAATTGAACAGGCAATTTGCAAATACCACAAATGCAACCGGAGCATCGTTGCAAACAACTTCATTAGCTGTTGATGGACGTATGTATTTCTTTAAAACATGGCAAATTAATTATAGTGCTTCTAAAAACTTTATAAAAGGTATAACAGGCGGCGGCAATCAAAACCCGTTTGTAATTAATGGAGGTTTTGAAAAAGAATTAGGTACCAAAAGAAATTTTGTATTAACTTTTAGTGCGTTTGATTTACTACATCAAAACAATTTTATACAACAAACTCAATCTCCAACAGGTATTACCAATACTATTTCCAGCAGTAAGAGTCGTTACTTTTTGTTTGGGTTTCGTTTAAACCTTCAGCAATGGAGCGGACGGGCCAGCAGGAATGGCAGAGATATGCAACGCCGTGGAGACGGAAGCTTTATTTACTAAGTTCTATATGGTTTGATACAACAAAGGCGGTCTGATTTTGACCGCCTTTGTTGTTATATAGAATATTTAGTTAATGTGCCGTATTTGCCTTAATTTTGAATATGGAAGTTAATATACTGGCTTTTGGTATTGCTAAAGATATTTTTGGGGCGCCCGCTGTAAGTGTGCAGTTAAATAATGATGCCACTGTTTCAAATTTGAAATACCTGTTAGAGCATCAATATCCTAAGCTTAAGCAACTGGCTTCGTACATGGTAGCTGTAAATAACGAATATGCGCTGGATGGCGACACCGTACATCAGCGCGATGAAATTGCTATAATACCACCCGTAAGCGGCGGTTAATATTTTATACTTTGTCCACACAAATAAAAATAACTGACATCCCTTTAAATGCAACTAATTGCATTGACTGGATAATGTCGCCACAGGCTGGCGGCATTGATGTTTTTATTGGTACGGTACGCAATGCAACTAAAGGCAAAACCGTATTAAAGCTTGAGTTTGAAAGCTATCAGGAAATGGCCATTAAACAAATGGAGAAAATTGCGGAACAAGCTTTTAATAAATGGCCCGTTCAAAAAATATTGATCCATCACCGTACAGGCGTGTTGCAGGTGGGCGAAATACCCGTAATAATAGCTGTAGCCGCAGCACACCGGGACGCGGCTTTTGATGCCTGCCGTTATATTATTGACACGTTAAAACAAACGGTACCCATTTGGAAAAAGGAATTTTTTGAAGATGGCGAAGTTTGGGTAGCAGCCCACCCGTGATAATTGTTGAATTAGTGATTGATAAATAATTAATTATCCTGCAATCATATAAATCTTAAAAATCATAGTCCAAACCAGGCCTGCAAACCACCTTCTAAAGAAAAAACTTTAGTGTTTTTTAATTTGTACTGAATGGCCTTTACGGCCTCCCCGCTCCTTTTGCCCGACGAACAATACAGCACTTTGGTCACGCTGTTATCCAGGTAATTTAAATTATCTTCCAGTTCATCAGCTTCAATATGTATACCGCCGATATCAATAATATCCCTTTCCTGGTCAGTACGTATATCAACTAATTCTAACCATCCGGTAGCCAGTCCTTTTTTAACGTCTTCAACCAGCATAACCGGTATTTCTCTGGTTTCCGTTAATCTGGTGATAGTAGTTTTGGTAACTGTACCTATTTTAATCTGACGGCTTTGTAAGGTTTGCGCATCAAACACCAATACTTTTCCTGCTAATAACTCGCCTGTTTTGGTAATGTATTTTATGACCTCGTTTGCCTGCATACAACCAATTATTCCAGCCAGGGTTGGTATAACCCCACCATCAGCGCAATTGGGTATTTGTGCAGCATTTACCTGCGGAAACAAGTCGCGGTAATTGGGGGTTTTAGTACCATCAGCATTGGTTAGGTTCCAAACAGCCAGTTGCCCTTCAAACTGGTAAATAGCCCCATATACAATAGGTTTGCCTGTAATTACAGCCGCGTCATTAAGTAAGTAGCGGGTATCAAAATTATCCGTGCCATCTATAATAATATCATAATTTTTAATGATATCCATTACGCTGGCTGATGTAACTTTTACATCATGGGCCACTAATTTTATACCCGGGTTTTGTTGTTGCAGTTTATAGCTTGCAATAACTGCTTTCTTTTTACCTATATCATCGGGCGTGTACAATATTTGCCGGTGCAGGTTGCTAACAGATACGGTATCATAGTCGGCTATACCCAGCGTACCTACTCCTGCTGCTGTTAAATATTGCGCGGCGGGGCAACCAAGCCCCCCTGCTCCTACAATTAACACCTTAGCCTGCTGCAATAATTGCTGCGATGCTTCGCTAAAGCCGGGAAGCGCTATCTGGCAACTATATCGTAACAGACCTTTATTCATTTTTTTAATTAATAACCCTTTAGTGTAGTACTTGTTTAACTTTTTCCAGGTCCTCGGGCGTATTTACGTTAGTTAAAGCATCCGGGTTAGGTGCTTGTAATAACCCGATATCACTATTTATCAAAACTTTGCGCGGGCATGAATACCCTTGTGCCAGCCATGCTAACAAAACGGGATAGCTTTTAGGCTCCCAAATGGTGATAAGCGGTTCCGGGAAATCATCAAAACCGCTTTTAAAGGCGGTAGCTATTGCTGATGGATCGCGGTTAGCAATTAAGTAGGCTAAAGTTTCATTATCCATTAACGGCAGATCGCAGGCTATAACCAGCAAAGCTTTATCGGGGTTTTCCCGAAAAGCCGAAAGTATGGCCCCATAAGGGCCCAAATCAATAAAAGTGTCCGCTAAGGTATTATATGCAGTATCTATTTCATTTTTTTGCTCTGTACGGCAGGATATAAAAACTTCCTTACAATGGGCTTTTAGCATATCAGCCATATAATAGCGCTGCTGCTTGCCATGCCAGTTAACCAGGCCCTTATCATGGCCCATGCGTACACTTTTACCACCGGCCAGTACAAGCCCGTTTAAAGCAGGTACAGCTTGTTGCATTTTATCCTCAAAAAAAGTGATGATATTTTCCCTGTCATCCAAACTATAAACCGGGATATTTTGCCAGTGTGGTATAGCCTCTTTTACAAAATCAAAAATTTCGTCGGTTGGCTCGGCTAATAAAATGAGTTGCACATTGGTTAATTGCTCAATACGCTTTTGCAACGATGCCTTTTTATTGTTGTATACAATTACCACCTGTGCTTTTGCCTGCTGGTGATTGCCGTTTACCAAAACCAAATCAGCATCGGCAAATTGTTGTTTAAACTTTATGGTATTTAGCTGTGCGCTATAATTAAATTGATGAAAATTTAACTGATCAGTATACTCTAAAACAGCGCCGCTGGCCAGGCGTCCGGATGTTGACAATATATCGTCATTATGCGAAGTATCCGCATAAGCACATTTATATTTAGCTGACAATGAGCCTATTACTGCATCAGCCAGCAACTTAATAGTAGTGCATGGACCGCCAACTATGGCCCATTCGTTTCGTCCAAAATTTCCGGTAACCGGCCGCACTAATGCAGTGTGTTTGTTATGACCTTTTGAAATCACGTTTACCCCCTGTTTTTTCCACCAATTTGGTTTCTTTAATTACAATATCATGGCTCAGCGCCTTACACATATCATATATAGTTAAAGCCGCAACAGACGCGCCAACCAATGCTTCCATTTCAATGCCTGTTTTAGCGGTAATGCTGACGGTACAATTAATTACTACCTCACGTTCCTCGTTAAATTGAATAGTTATATTACAATTTTCTAAACCCAGCGGATGACAAAGCGGTATCAGGTCGCCGGTTTTTTTTGCGGCCATAATACCTGCAATTATTGCCGTTTGAAACACCGAACCCTTTTTGGTTTGCAAATCGCCATCGGCTAATTGTGTTAATACCTCATCAGGCAAATGTACTATACTGCGCGCTGTAGCTGTACGACGCGTAATAGCTTTTTCGCCTACATCAACCATAGTAGCACGTCCGGTATTGTCTAAATGTGTAAAGCCAGTATCTTTCATTACCATAACTGATTAAACGGCCATATTCTATATACTTCGCCCATTTTAAACTCACTTTTCTCTGAAGGGAGTTCCATAAAGGCGTCTGTATCTGCTAAGTTAGCAAAATCGCCGGAACCATTCCCTTCAATAGGCATGGCCAATAACTGCCCTTGCTGGTTAAAATTGAGTTTTACCTGTAAAAAGTATTGAAGTTGCGGCTTAAATATAAAATCCTCATTTAAAACTGCATAAACAGGCGGCTTAACAGTTTGCCCGTTTGATAATTGCAGCCACGGCATAAAATAACGATGCATACACATAAATGTGGCAACCGGGTTACCCGGAAATGCAAACACCACTACCCCGTTATCATGCTTACCAAACCAAAATGGCTTGCCGGGCCGTTGCTGTACTTTATGAAATACCTGTGTTACTTCCAGCTCCTTTAAAGCCTGGGGTATATAATCAAATTTACCCATGGATATGCCGCCACATAACAGAATAACATCATAACTATGCAGGCATTGCTGTATGTTTTTTTTAGTACTATCAGCATCATCAGGTATATGCAGCATGGCTGCCGTTATACCCTGCGAGCTTAAAATGGCTTGCATAGTATAGCTGTTTGATTTCCTGATCTGGTAGGGCGATGGTTTTGCGGCTACGTCAACCAACTCATCACCCGATGATATAATTACCACCCGAGGATGGCGCTTTACCCGTATCTCTGCCTCACCTACCGAAGCTATGGAGTTAATTACCGCGGCATCAACCACTCTCCCGGGCAATAATATAATATCTCCCTTTTTCTTATCTGCTCCCTGCCTATGTATGTTTTGGCCTTTTTTTATAGGTGATGTGGTTATGGTAGCATATCCGTTTTGTATTTCAACATCTTCATAACGCACCACGGTATTAACAGTTGTAGCTAATGCGGCCCCGGTCATTATCTCAACACATTCCTCGCCGTCGTCAATATCAACAGGTTGATCGCCCGCTGCTTGTACGGCCTTAATTTTAAAGGTTTTTACTCCTTTTTCTATCACATTATAGCTTATGGCTATACCATCCATACTTGAACGGTTAAAGGGGGGCAAATCGCGATCGGTAATTATAGTTTCGGCCAATACTCTTCCTACAGAAAGTTCAAAAGGTACAATCTCCGCACCAAAATCGGTAATAGTTTCGGCTATTAATTTCTCGGCTTCTTCAACCGTTATCATATCGTTTGGTTATTAGTTGATTATGTTTATATAAGTTGATTACTGAACAGGCGACTTAATCAACTACAAATTATCCACCTATAGTAGCCATTGATTCATGCACTCCCGTTTTTAAAAACCGGTTATGCTCGGCTTCCCAACCATCTTTTACTCTATGGCTAAAGGCATTTAATAATTGATCTTGTAATTGATCATCGTTGGCACCACTTCGTATAATGTCACGTATATTTAGCACCCCGTCGTCATATAAACAGTTTTTTAACTGTCCCTGTGGGGTAATGCGTATGCGATTGCAGGTTCCGCAAAACGTACGCGAATAAGCTGCAATAATGCCTATACTCCCCCTATGGCCGGGTATATGATAATTATATGAAGTAGAATTTGGCGAATCAATTAGTTTTTCAATATCCGGGAACCTGCTCCTGATTTTTTCTAGTATGTGTACATAGTCCCATTGCAGGCCACTATAATTATGGCCATCGCCATTAAAGGGCATTTCTTCAATAAAACGCACGCTTACAGGTGTATTCTTAGTTAATTCAACCAGCGGAATAATATCATCAATATTCTTCCCGTCCATAACCACAGTATTTATTTTTACTTCGATATCATGCTTCAGCAAACCATCTAAAGTGTCCATTACATTTGCAAATTCGTCACGACGTGTAATAGCGAAGAAACGATTGGCATCCAGGGTATCCAAACTTAAATTAACTGACTTAACACCCAGTTTTTTTAATTCGCCAATATAAGGCACGGTTAAAACACCGTTGGTAGTTAGCGTTAATTCTTTTAATCCGTCAAGGTTTGAAAGAGAGGTTAAAAGCTGCATGATATCCTTACGCACAAAAGGTTCGCCGCCGGTAATACGTATTTTTTCAATACCCATTTTAACCAGTACGGCACAGCTGCGCAGCATTTCCTCGTAGGTCATTAACTCTGTTCGTGCAAGCCAGTTTAAGCCATCTTCGGGCATACAATAAAAACAGCGCAGGTTGCACCTGTCTGTCACCGCCAGGCGCAGGTAATTAATTTTTCTGCCGTGATTATCTATTAACATTGCTTTTGTAAAAATACCATTTTATTGGCTTTCATTTTAACACATTCAAGGTAACTATATTAATGCAGTGTAATTTTATTTAGATTATTGGAAACCGCGACTTGCAAAATTATACTTTTGACCCGTGCAAAAAGCAGCCCCCCTATCTTTCGCCTTTATTGTAGGCACAACCTGCCTGGCGTTTGTGGTATCGCAACTGGATATCTCTATCGTTAATGTTGCCCTGCCTCAAATATCCCGCTCGCTGGGGGCCGACGTAAGTCAGTTACAATGGATAGTAGATGCCTATACCATAGCCTTCGCCGTTTTAATGCTCTCTGCAGGTGGCATGGGCGATTTGCTCGGTGCCAAGCACCTGTTTCAATTGGGGTTAGTAGCATTTGGCCTTGCATCAGCAGGTTGCGGTTTTGCGGAGAGCCCGCTCAGTTTAATTATTTTCAGGGCCTTGCAGGGTTTAGGTTCGGCTATAATGATACCCAGTTCATTAGCTATTTTAAATCAAAGTTTTGCGCACGATAACTTACAGCGTAGCCGGGCTGTTTCTTTCTGGACAGCAGCAGGTTCTATTGCTATAGCATCGGGGCTTATTTTAGGGGGATTATTACTACAGGTAAGCAATTGGCGGATGATATTTTTTGTGAACTTACCTATTTGCCTTATTGGATTGTTGCTAAGTGTACGCCTTGCAGAAAGCGAAAAACACCCCAATAACGGTTTTGATATACCAGGGCAATTAACCTGGATGGTTGCATTAACCATACTAATAGCCTGCATAATTGAACTACACCATTTTGGCTTTGGTAGTTTATGGATATATGGCGGGTTAATTTTTAGTATTGTCGCTTTTATCCTTTTTATTGTAATAGAAAAACGGGCAACTGCTCCTATTTTATCATTGGATCTGTTCAGGTCAGCGCATTTCAATGTTATTATTTTGCTGGGTATGGTATTTAACAGTGCTTATTATGGGACAATATTTGTTTTGAGTTTATACCTGCAAAATGTGCTACACTATTCGGCTTTAGCTGCGGGTATTGCGTTTTTACCGTTAACTGGCGGTTTTGTGATATCAAACTTATTAAGCGGTAGGGCTATGAACCGCTACGGTATTAGGGTACCTGTGTTAACCGGCATTTTTATATTTATAGTAGGTTTTGCTGAGTTATATTCAGTTAAGGCTGATACGCCTTATTGGCGACTGTTTATTCCATTTTTTACCATCCCGCTTGGTATGGGGCTTGCCATACCTGCAATGACTACAGCTATATTGGGTGGCGTAACCAGAACATTATCGGGAACAGTATCAGCTATATTTAATACCAGCCGCCAGGCGGCCGGCGCTATGGGTGTAGCTGTATATGGCACCATAGCTTATGGAGGCACAGCAGCAGTAGTAAATTCAATCTCCATAAGCGCTATTGCTACGGTAGCCGTGGGCTTATGTGCTGCATTTTTAGTATACAAAAACCTTAAAAGAGCATCCTAACATTCAACAGTGGTATCAAGTTAACTTTTTAAATATCTCCAAAAATAGGAGCCGAAATTTTTTTTTAGCATTTGATGCATTTAAAATTATTGATAAACAACATAAAAAGAAATGTTTTTGTTTTTTGATAAATTGCATAAATTATTGGGGGTAGATTATCGGGCTTTATTTTTTGAGACAACTGTTGAAATGGCTATATATATTGGCAATCATTAATAAAATCGTTAAAAATTAGATCGCTGATTGTGGGGTTCGATATTTTTTATGGAAGTTATGATGCCTCTATATGTATATTGCTTAACAACTGACAAGGCTCACCGGCTCAAATGACTATGATCATATTTTGAAAAGGTAGTATTTATAAACTTTGATGTAAGCAATAAAAAGTATATGATCAATATACCTTTGCTACTTTTTTTTTCAAACTAACCTCTCCATGCAAACCATACCTGAACCGTCAGAACTTTTTTGGAAAGAGGATACAACAACAGCGCTAGACCGTTTAAATGTTACGCTTAATGGTTTATCAGGCCGGGAAGCGGCAGCCAGGCTTAAATATTACGGCCCTAACACACTCAAAGCGAACCCCAGACAACGAATATTTCTTTTATTGCTGGCACAATTCAAAAGTCCGGTTACCCTATTACTCATTGTGGCGGCGCTATTGGCAGCCGGCCTTGGGGATGCAGCCGACACGATCATCATCCTAACCATTGTATTAATCAGCGGGTTATTGGGCTTTTGGCAGGAAAAGGGTGCTGCTAACGCTGTTAGCGGACTGCTGAAAATGGTGCAGCTCAACTGTGCGGTCATCAGGGACGGCCAAATACTTAATGTCCCTGCAGCGGCAGTGGTACCTGGCGACATCATTCAACTATCTGCCGGTGATATGATTCCCGGGGATTGTCTGCTGCTTTCTACAGGCGACCTTTTTATCGACGAAGCAACATTTACCGGAGAAACTTTCCCTGTAGAAAAAAGATGCGGAATCCTTCCTGCTGACACTCCTTTAGCAAAACGATCAAATGCTTTGTTCATGGGGAGCCATGTCGTCAGCGGAAAAGCCAGTGCGCTGGTTGTTCATACCGGTATGACCACTGAATTCGGTAAAATATCTGCCAGCCTGCAAAGCCGGGCGCCGGAAACTGATTTTGAACGGGGTATACGCAAATTTGGTTACCTGCTAATGGAGTTGACACTATTGCTCGTATTTTTGATATTCGCGTTGAACGTCTGGCTTCATAAACCTGTATTAGATTCTTTTTTATTTTCGCTGGCACTGGCCGTTGGCCTCACTCCGCAATTATTACCGGCCATCATTAGTGTCAACCTTGCTACCGGTGCCCGGAAGATGGCTAAAAAACAGGTGATCGTGAAACGCCTCTCGGCCATCGAAAATTTCGGCAGTATGGATATATTGTGTACAGATAAAACTGGTACTATTACAGCCGGCAAGGTTACGCTTAATGAAACGCTGGACTGCAACGGGCAGCACAGCGCCAAAGTTCTGCGTTATGCCTGGTTAAATGCAGCGCTGCAACAGGGTTTTCATAACCCCATTGATGACGCGATTTGTCAGGCCTACGGTGCACAAACCACCCGACCTGCATTAATTACCGAAATTCCTTACGATTTTATTCGCAAAAGACTGACTATACAAGTCAAGGAAGCCGGACAATACATGGCAATAACAAAAGGAGCATTACAACCAATGCTTGAAATCTGTTCGCACGTAGAAAGTGAAAGCAAAATCATTCCTATTACACCTGAATCTCAAAATGCGCTTTTAAAACGGTACCAGGAACTAAGCCGTGATGGTTACCGAACATTGGGTGTGGCCTGCAAATTATTGCCGGATGAAAGCCGGGTAAGCCGTATGGATGAGGCGGATATGACTTTTTTGGGTTTTATCACTTTATTTGACCCGCTTAAGCCCGATATCGCTAATATAATCGAACAATTAAAGCACTCAGGTGTGCAATTGAAGATCATAACCGGCGACAATGCATTGATTGCACAACACCTCGCTTTGCAGATAGGCATCCCCGATGCTAAAATTTTAAAAGGTAGTAAGATACGGGAGATGACCAATGCGGCATTGCTACATGCAGCACCCTTAACCAATCTGTTTGTTGAAGTTGAGCCCAATCAAAAAGAAAGGATCATAATGATCTTAAAAAAAGCAGGATATGTAGTTGGCTTCATGGGCGATGGCATTAACGACGCACCAGCCCTACACGCCGCGGATGTGGGTATATCGGTCAACACCGCGGTCGATGTGGCCAAAGAAGCCGCAGACATTGTGCTATTAGATTCAAGTTTGCAGGTATTGATGGATGGTATTATAGAAGGACGCAAGACTTTTGCCAATACCATGAAGTATATATTTATGGCAACAAGTGCCAATTTTGGCAATATGTTCAGCATGGCTGGGGCTTCCCTGTTTTTGCCATTCCTCCCTTTACTGCCAAAACAGGTATTGCTCACCAACTTACTTACTGATTTTCCCGAAATGGCGATAGCCGG
>NZ_JBDTJZ010000117.1:0-11358 GCF_039935595.1 Mucilaginibacter sp.
GTGCTGGGCTTTTTAGGGCCAAACGGTGCAGGGAAATCAACCACCATGAAAATTTTGACGGGATTTATTCCGCAAACCTCTGGCAAGGCTACCGTAAACGGGTTTGATGTGCGTACGCAGGCTATTGAAGTTAAGCGGCGCATTGGCTACCTACCCGAAAGTAACCCGCTTTATATGGATATGTATGTAAAGGAGTCGCTTGCTTTTATTGCAGGTATACATAGTTTATCATCGCCCGAGGCACGCATAGCCGAAGTGATTGAATTAACCGGGCTTGGTGTAGAGCAGCATAAAAAAATTGGTCAGCTAAGTAAGGGCTACCGTCAGCGTGTAGGTTTGGCGCAGGCCATATTACATAACCCCGATATTTTGATTCTGGACGAGCCAACATCGGGCCTTGACCCTAACCAACTCATTGGTATCCGCCAGTTAATAACCGACCTGGGCAAAACCAAAACCATCATTTTATCAACCCATATAATGCAGGAGGTTGAGGCAGTTTGCGATAAAGTGATCATAATTAATAAAGGGAGGATTGTGGCAGATGATTCGTTGGAGGGATTGAGAGGGAAGAATAAAGGCAAGTCTTTGGAAGACATTTTTATAAAATTGACGAATTAGTTCTAGTTGTTGTAAGGGTTGTAAATGTTATAAGAGTTATAGTTAAATGAATGGGTTTGAAGATTTAGACGTTTGGAAAAAATGTAGGCAGTTAAGGAATGATATATCCGTATTGCTGAAAAAATTTCCCGATGAAGAAAAGTACAGACTTATAGATCAGCTGAAACGATGTTCACGATCAGTTACAGCTAACATTGCCGAAGGTCATGGCAGGTTTCATTATCTTGATAATTTGAAATTTTGCCGTAATGCAAGGGGCTCTTTAAATGAAGTGTTAGACCACTTAATATGTGCTAATGATGAATCAATAATAAACGATCAACAATTACAAGAATATAGAAAGCAATATGATGAATGTTTTAGATTGCTTAATGGGTATATCTCATTTTTGAAAAATAAAAATGAATAAAGAACCTTTACAACCCTTACAACAACTAAAACTTTTACAACCTAACAAATGTACCCCATCCTCAAAAAAGAAATAACCTCTTATCTCAGCTCGCTGGTAGCTTATGTTACTATTGGGGTATTTTTATTGGTATTAGGGTTATTACTTTGGGTGTACCCCGAATCGAGCATTTTAGATTATGGTTACGCCGCGTTAGATAGCCTTTTTAATACCGCACCGTACCTGTTTATGTTTTTGGTGCCCGCTATAACCATGCGCGCATTGGCCGAAGAGCGCCGCGAGGGGACCTTTGAGCTGCTGGCTACCCGCCCGCTTACGCATTGGCAAATTGTAATGGGTAAATACTGGGCCGGGGTGTTAATTGTGCTTTTTGCGCTGCTGCCTACATTGGTTTATTATTACTCGGTTTATAGCTTAGGTAATCCGCAGGGTAATATTGATAGCGGCGGAGTTATAGGCTCGTACATCGGGCTATTTTTGTTGGGTTCGGCATTTACGGCTATAGGTTTGTTTGCATCAGCCTTAAGCAAAAACCAGATCATTGCCTTTACCATTGCCATATTTTTATGTTTCTTTTTTTACAGCGGATTTGATTCGCTTAGCGGATTGTTATCGCTACAAAACCTTAACCTGCCCGATTTGGGTATTACACAGCATTACCAATCCATAAGTCGCGGGGTATTAGATACACGCGATCTGGCGTACTTTATTGTTTTAACCGGTTTGTTTATTGGGTTAACCTTATTAGTGCTGTTGCGTCAACAGCAAAAAAGCTTAAAAAATACTACGCTATTTAAGCTGGCTGGAGTGTTGGTTGCGGTTATCGCGCTATCTGCCATTGGCTTTACCCGTTTTGATTTTACTAAAGAGAAATTATACACCATATCGCCGGTGAGCCGTGGCGTGCTGGATAGTTTGCCACAGCCTGTAAGGGTTACCGTTTATTTGCAGGGCGATTTAACAGGTGGAATGAAACGCCTGCAACGTGCTACCAATGATATGCTGACGGATCTGCGGTCATACAGCCATAAAAAGCTTACCGTTGATTTTATTGACCCGTTAGAAGGTTTGGCAACGGATCAGCAAAACCAGGTGATACAGGACCTGCAAGCACGCGGCCTTGAACCCACTAATTTAAATGTAACTACCGAGGGCGGCAGCACACAAAAGGTTATCTTCCCGTGGGCGGCGGTAACTGCAAATGGCAGGAGTATATTGGTTAAGCTGCTTGATGCCCAAACACAAATGAGCTTAACTGCCGATGAGCAGATAAATAATTCCATTCAAAACCTGGAATATGCTTTTACATCAGCCATTAAAAAAGTAAGCGGCACGGGTATACCCGCTATTGGTTTTACTATAGGGCATAATGAGTTAAGCAATGTACAGTTAGATGGCGCTATAAAAAGCCTGAGCGATGGCTTTTTTGTGGGCAGGGTCGATTTAAAAACCATCCCTTTTGATAGCCTGATAAATATTAGTATGCTGGTGGTTGATAAACCTGATAAACCATTTACCGAGCCCGAAAAATATAAGCTCGACCAGTATATAATGCGAGGCGGTCGTGTGGTATGGGCCATTGACCAGGTAAGCGCCGAACTGGATAGCCTGCGCGGGCATGGCGGCGAAGAGTTGGCGTTTAACAAACAACTGAATTTAGACGACCAGCTTTTTACGTACGGCGTACGTATTAACTACGATTTGATTGCCGATATAAACTGCGCCCGGATACCTATGGCCACAGGAAATATGGGCGGGCAGGCACAAATACAATTGGTGCCCTGGCTGTATTACCCGGTAATAATACCCTTATCAAAACATCCGATAGTGAAAAATTTGGATGGCATTTTTAGCGAGTTTGCCAGTACCATTGATGTGCTGGGCACCAAAAATGTAAAAAAGACGGTATTGCTTACATCATCGCCGTATAATCAAAAAATTTCCACTCCGAGTTTGATATCACTACAGAGTATTGAGCAGGCGCCTGATCCAAAAAAGTTTCAAAGTCCGCCAAAAGCAATTGGGGTGTTGCTGGAAGGTAAATTCAGGTCTGATTTTAAAAACCGCCCGGCACCCGACGGGGTAACTGATAAAATTGAACCTTTAGATGAAAGCAGACCCACCAAAATGATCGTGATAAGTGACGGCGATATATTTAAAAACCAGGTGGCTACTGATGGGTCGGCCTATCCGCTGGGGTATGATCATTACACGCAGGAGAGCTTTGGTAATAAAAACCTGCTGCTCAATATTGCCGATTATATGACGGACGATTCGGGTTTGATAGCCCTGCGCACCAAGGAGATAAAACTGCGTCTGCTTGACCGCGCCAAAGTGCATAGCGAAAAATTGAAATGGCAGCTAATTAATACTATTATTCCTTTGTTTTTAGTGTTAATATTTGCTATTTTTCAACATTATGTGCGCAAGCGAAAGTATGCACATTAAATTTTATACATTTGATAGCTAAACACTAAAAATTATCTATGAGATTTATCGTCTCCACATCAACATTATTGAAGCAATTACAGTCTGTAAGCGGTGCATTAAGCAGCAGTACCGTATTGCCTATACTGGAAAACTTTTTGTTCGAGATAAAGGATGGGAATTTAACCATTTCGGCTACCGACCTGCAAACCAGCATGACCACCTCGTTAAACGTGGAGGCTAAGGAGAACGGCCGTATAGCTATACCATCGCGTATATTGTTAGATACGTTAAAATCATTGCCTGAGCAGCCTATAGCATTCTCGGTTGATGACCAGACATTTGCTATTGAAATAAATGCCGGCGATGGTAAATATAAACTAAGCGGCGAGAACGGTGAAGATTTCCCGAAGATACCGGTAGTTGAAAATGCATCGTCAGTTAACCTGCCAGCATCGGTATTGGCCGAGGCCATAAACAAAACCATTTTTGCGGTAAGTAATGATGAACTGCGGCCGGCCATGACAGGGGTTTATTGCCAGCTATCAAGCCAGTATTTAACCTTTGTAGCTACCGATGCGCATAAGTTGGTACGGTACCGTCGTTTAGATGCCAAAGCGGATAGCACTACCTCATTTATATTACCTAAAAAAGCCCTAACACTTCTTAAAGCTGCGTTGCCAACTGATGACGTAAATGTATCGGTGGAGTATAACAGCACGAGCGCATTTTTTAAGTTTAATAATATTAACCTGGTTTGCCGTTTAATTGACGAACGTTACCCGGATTATGAAGCGGTTATCCCGTTAAATAATCCTAATAAATTAAGTATTGACCGCCTTACGTTTTTAGGTTCATTGAGCCGTGTGGCTATTTATGCCAACAAAACTACGCACCAGGTTAGGTTAAAAATAACCGGTAGCGAGTTGCACATATCATCAGAAGATATTGACTTTGCTAACGAGGCGCACGAGCGTTTAAGCTGCCAGTATGAAGGTGAGGACCTTGAAATAGGTTTTAACGCCAGGTTTTTGATAGAAATGTTAAAAAACTTAAGTTGCGAAGAAGTATCGTTAGAAATGTCGACCCCTAACCGCGCCGGGCTATTGCTGCCACAGGGTGGTGACGAGAACGAAGATGTGCTGATGCTGGTAATGCCGGTGATGCTGAATAGTTACGCTTAAATAATAAACTTAAATTATAAATCCAAAATCCAAAAAAAATTAGTCCGGCCCTTAAAAGCCGGACTTTTTTTGTTAATGACGTATAACAAAATTTACTATTAGCGTTATAGCTTTACAAAAGCTAAGAATGATATCCCTATTTTAGCGGTGTAATTATATTATGAGCATACGTACCCTGTTATATCTATTTGTGGCTGCTGTTGGCCTGTCATCATGCAAAAATAGCGGTGATATTGCGCCGGTATATAAAACAGCATCGCTTAACCTGGTCAATGCCGATAATAATGCTCTTAACGTTTATCAAAATGGAACCAGGATATATAACCCATCGCCACTAAGCCCGGGCGGAACCTCGGGGTATGTGGCGGTTAAATACGGCACACAGCAATATCAGCTTAAAATAGCCAGCCCGGATAAGCCCGATTACTTATTTACCGGGTATACTTTAACCCTGGATACCTTAAAGAACTATTCGCTGTTTATAGCAGGTGAAACGCCAGATAAGTTATTTTTAGTAGAGGATGTTAAGCCTGCAGCAACAACACAAGCTGCCATTCGTTTTGTTAACACTTTACCCGGCACGGTAAATTTGGATGTTACCATTGGCAGTCTTAGTTTTACCAACTCGGCGTTTAAATCGTATTCGGCATTTACTTTTATTAATGCAGGTATTAACGCTATAAAAATTTACCAGTCGGGTTCGGCAACGCCGTTGGTAAGTGATGTGCTTACGCTTACTGCAGGCACTACTTATACGGTATTTACTACGGGCACTATAAATGGTACCGGCACAAATAAACTAACCGCAAAATTGATACTCAATTAGCATGAATACTAAGAATAGCCATATATTATCTTTACTGTTTTTGGGCGTTGTTGCCGTTATGGCTACATCATTAATAGCATCCTGCGGCAAAACAAACACCGTACTTCCGGCAGGCTCAAACATACAATTGCAGGTTGTAAATTTAAGTACCGACCTGTTGCCTGTTGATCTGTATATCAACTTCAGCAAAAAGAATGCTGCGCCATATAGCTACCCAAATTCATCGGGTTATTTTTCGCTGGCCTCCATTGATACTCCTTTCCAGATACGCTCGTCAGCAACTACGCTTGCATCTATCAATATATTGTCAATAGACAGTGTTTTGAAAAACAATGTAAAGTACACCCTTTTTATTACCGGGTTTAAGGCCAACAAAACCATAAGCTACATATTTACAAAAGATACATCATCAGCATCAACAGGCGGCAGGGGTAAAGTAAGGTTTGTAAACGCAACTGCCGGCACAGGTATATTTAATATTACTGCCAACGGAACAACAGTATTTACCAACCAGGCCTATAAAAATGTATCGAAATTTGTAGAGATGCCGGCAGGTAATTATGATTTTAAATTATATTCAGCCAACTCATCAACTACGGTATTGTCTGATTTGCCGGGTGTAACCGTACAGGATGGTAAGTTGTACACCCTGTATTGTCAGGGCATAGTAGGCCGTACAGATACCGCAGCGTTTGGTATGGCGGTGTTGAATAATAAGTAGTTGATTAGTGATTGGTTAATTAGAGATTAGTTGCCTGTATATTTATGATAGAAAACCAAACACTAATCACAAATCTCTAATCACTATTCATTAACTTCGCCCCCAAAATAAAAAGCTATTGGAACTCATAAAACATCTTATTGATTTTATACTGCATATTGATAAGAACCTGGCGCTTATTATAAGCCAGTACCACACGTTAACTTACCTTATATTATTTGCCATTATATTTGCCGAAACCGGCTTTGTAGTTACCCCTTTTCTCCCCGGCGACTCATTATTGTTTGCCGCAGGCGCGTTAATTGCTGCAGGTGGTACCGGTTTGGACATTATTTTGTTAGCATTGATATTGATTGTTGCTGCGTTTACCGGCAATAGCGTTAATTATTTACTGGGTAATTACTTTGGTCCCAAAGTATTTAAGGCTGATAATAAGATTTTGAAATTAGATTATTACCTGCAAACCAAAGCCTTTTTTGACAGGCATGGCGGCAAGGCGGTAATATTCAGTAGGTTTATGCCTATAATACGCACCATTGCACCATTTGTGGCAGGTGTGGGCCACATGCCGTTGTTAAAGTATAGCCTGTATAATATCATTGGCGGCGTAGCGTGGATCGTTTTGTTTTTATTTGCAGGTTATATGCTGGGTAATGTGCCATTTTTTAAAGCGCATTTTTCATTAATAGGTATTGTAATTATACTGGTATCGGTCATCCCTCCAATTTACGCGGCCATAAAAACCGGGAAAAAAGCGTAGAGACGCAATATTGCGTCTGTTTATGAAGCGAACAATCGCCGCCTTTTTTTACCCCTATAACTGAACCAGGTTGAATAAACTACCGGAATTAAAAAATACACGTATCCTGATGCACCCACCACATTCAGAGGAAGCAATAAAGCTGTTGTGATAGACAGGATACCTATACCGGCACATAAAATATTAATGTTGGCAAAAGTTTTACTTTCAAATAATTCTTCGGGAGTAAGCTTCAAATCATCAGCCATTTTTTGTGCACGGCGATACATCAGGTAAAATAACATATATATAGCTGTAAAACCGATGCCATATATTACCATTAATGATGGCTTCTGATTTGGAAGTATCATGTGCATTTCGTGTCCGTGTAGCATGTATTTCCCCTGGCTAAATAGAGATACGAATAAAAATTTTAGCGGGTAAGTATATATCAGCACTATAAATAGTAAAATAGCATTCAGGGTTATGGTGTACTCATCCTTAAGCCCATAGCGCCTGAAAAATATATTCTGGCTGTTCCAGATGTTAAATAATAGGGCAAAGCAAACCGCGAAGCTTAAAGTTCCTTTCATGGTTTCAACCAGTTCATCAAATGATTTAGGTACCTCTAATGATACAATGATCAAAGTTAAAGCAAATGCGAAAACAGCATCGCTAAAGGTTTCAATGCGCGAAGGTTCGTGGCTGCGCCATTTAATTACGTTTGTTTTTTTAGTGAGATTTGCTGCTTTTACCCTCATAACGTATTAATAATTAATTATTGGCGATTTGCCGGACTTAAAAATAGCTTCTTCTTTTTGAATTTTCTGTATATCAGCCTGATTTAATGGTTGTTTTATCAATTTATTAAGATCAGGCTGCCCGGCATCAACCCAGGCCGAATACCAGTAACTACCTACCATTACTATGGCCGAGCGCATCCGGCGCTGAACCATGCCCTTTAATAGCTTTTGGTATGTTCTGCTGTATTCAACAGAATAATCGGTCACCATACGGTTGCCGCGTTTTACGTGGGTCATTTTTTTATCAGGGGGGAATTTGCGGTTTAGCATACGTTCTACCCACAAAACAGAATCAACCTCGGCAAATGATGCCCGGCAAATTTTAAAGGCCTGCGCCAGCGGGTTATCAATATACCGTACCTTGCCGCCATAATAATTATAGGCGTAGCCAAATAGCTCGGGCAGGCGGCTCTCCCATAAAGCATGTAGACCGGTTTGGTTGGTTAACTGCCCGTTATAGTTTTGGGTAAGGTGCATGGGCACATGCGCGTCGGCAATATAATGCCCCAGGTTGGCAGATGTGATTAAAATGCCGGTAGTGTCATGATTTTTAAAGGCATCAACCAGCCAGTAATAGTTGCGTTGTATGGCCCAAGGCACGGTGCCGTATTTGTTAAGGGTGTCTTCGCTGTATTTTACCACCGCGTCTTTCCAGCGCTGTGGTATGCGGGCAAAAGGGTTTTTACCATAATGATCTGCATTTAAATAATGGCGCGGTGCCTCGGTGCTATCTACATACCGCTTTTTATCGGCGCTGATGGCATGATCGGTAATAAACCCAATATTAGCTCTATAAAAGCCCGTCATAGCTTTAGGTAGCATAAACACGGCCAAACGGTTAATACGGTAATGCGCATAAAACCCCCAGGAAGAGCAAAATAGTATTAAGAATAACCCAATAATTAGCTTGCCGGTTAACCGCATATTTTATAAGGCAATAATGAACCATAAAATAAGCGCATTTTGCCATTAAAAACTAATTTAAAAAAGTGATTTGATTTTATAATAATTCATCCTATATTTGCAGTCCTTAAATAAGAATAAGAATATTAAGCTAAAATGGCAAATCATAAATCATCATTAAAAAGGATCAGGTCTAACGCTGCGAAGCGCTTACGTAACAGGTACCAGGCAAAAACTACAAGAAACGCTATCAAGAAATTGAGAAGCACCACCAGCAAAGCTGATGCTGCCCCTTTATTGTCTAAAGTGATATCAATGCTTGACCGTTTGGCTAAAAAGAACGTTATACACAAAAACAAAGCTTCAAATAACAAATCAAAGCTTAGCAAATTTGTTAACGGCTTAAGTTAATCAACTAAGTTTTTTAAAATATTAAAAAGCGATGAGTTTACTCATCGCTTTTTTTTGTGCATTATTCTGCTGTTTGTGGCTTCATAAACAGCAATACACATATTGTTTTTAATATAAAGCTGTTATTTCTTATCCTCAAATTCCATTAGTCCAAACCGGTTGGGCTGGTGTACATCTAGCCTGGCATCATAAATAGGGAATAGCGTTGCGGTCGAACGAAACCGGTCATCAAGTAAATTTCTGTCCTGTCTTACAGCCTGGAAAGCCCATTTTGCGCCAGCCCTTGGTCGTTGAAAATTGCCCAATGACGAAAAAGGTATCGCAATTTCCATTGTCCAGCCTTTATCTTTATCCTTATCGTTATTAATTGTTCCATCAGTGGTAACGGCAACCTTAAATTCAGCGTTGTATTGCTTTACAAATATGTTTTGTTTATTAACATATTGCCAAAACATAATATAATCATAAGCGGCTTTGGCTATATTAATTTCAAAACCAAAGTGCATATTAAGGCTATCAGGCACGGGTAGCACAAAAAATTCGGCGCAATCATCCAGGTAGGGACGACCGTCCGGTTTGGTCTCGCGAAAGGTAAGCGAGGTGTCTTGGGCTGTATAAAATAGATACATATTGGCATTATCCCACATCATCCTGAATTTGGTTTTCTGTTTATCCATAGGCTTATTGTCACCCCGGTAAAAATAGTCGAACGAAACTTCCTGCGCATCCTTCCATGCCGCCTCATCCATTTTGCCATCAATAGTCATAGGCTCGGTAGTTTTGGCCACTTTATATAAAGGCTGTTCGCCTATAACCAATTTGTGGGTTTGCGCATAGATAGCAAAGCTTGTTGCAATGCAGAAAGCCGCAGATAAAATAAGTTTACGAATCATTTTTTGTTATAATTTAAGTTCCCTCTAAATTAAAAATTTATAACAAATAAGCACACATCGAATTATTTTATATGCATAATTTTGTTATGTATATAAAATAATTATATATATTTGTGGTATGAGTACTAATCAACTGCTTAAAGGCACACTGCAAACCATCATATTAAAACTACTGGAAGATAACCACGAAATGTATGGTTATGAAATAACCCAAAAGGTAAAAGATGTCTCCGAAGGGGGTATCATCCTTACCGAAGGCGCACTATACCCAACCTTGCATAAATTAGAGGCCGATGGACTGTTGGAAACCTATACGCAGGTAGTTGATAACCGCGTACGCAAGTATTATAAACTGACAGAGCAGGGGGGTAAGGAGGTAACTAACAAACTAAAAGAGGCGGGGGAGTTTATTAACCAGTTGCAGGCATTGTTAAATCTGAAACCTATAATAAAATGACACCATCACCCGAACAGCTGAAATTATTGCAGGATAATTTGCGAAAGGTTTTAACTTATAGAGAAACCTATGAAGAAGTATATGATCATATTTTATCTGCCCTGGCAAATGAACCTGATAATATCAACATAGGTGATGCGCTGAATAAAATTATACAAAATGACTTTGGCGGGTATGAAAAACTATCACGGTTAGAAAAAACAATAAAGCGGGCGCTGGTTAAAGACACTTTAAGGAAATATAGTTTTTTTTTAATTTCTTATTTTGAGTTTCCGGTTTTAATATATACAGTAGGCTTATCCCTATTGTTTATTTATTTCTCTTTAATCATAAAAGTAAATTATTTATCCTGGTCCATTTTATTTAGTATACCAATATTTGCTCCCGGTATAATAGTAAATATCCGCCATTTCAAAAAAGGTTATATTTTAGGTGATACCAAACAATCAGCCCGAGATAGAATATTCAGGACCATTTCGCGCATACCCATGCAAATTTCTATGTTCGTGTTTTTCACAAGCATTCATTATAAATTTAATTATAACCAGGTATCTATCGCTATTATTTTTATAATATTAAATATTCATGTTTTAGCCATGCTAAAGCTGTATAACTATGAATTTAAAAAGATAAGTGTAAACCGATAATTTTTTATTTAATAATTTGATATGTAATTTAAATATCTATATTTGAGGTGTATCACATAACTAATACACTATGAAATATAAAACATCACCATAGCAACAGCATGAATTTTTGTCCGAAACAACTCAGATAATCAATATATAGAACAAAAAAATAAAAAAATTGGGTTGTAACATTTGTAAACGTTGCATTATCTAACTAATACTATCATTGCAATTAATTAAAAATAAAAACAACAAATACTAATCACTTAGTTATATTTGCAGCACCTAAACCTTATCACAATATATGAAATTCATTTTTACAGCAATACTCGCTT
>NZ_JBDTJZ010000118.1:0-6887 GCF_039935595.1 Mucilaginibacter sp.
ATTAACCATGAGCGTGCCGGCGACCTGGTAGTTGTGGCTGATGAGCAGAGTTGGTTTACCTACTATTTCTGGCTGGATGATGCTGTGGCTCCCGATTATGCCCGCTGCGTGGACATCCACAAAAAGCCGGGTTATGATCCCGTTGAAATGTTTATGACCTCAAAGGCCCGTGCGGCTTATAAACTCGCCCGCAAACTGACTGGTTTCCGTTATGTAATGGATGTGATCCCGCTGGACGCCACCCTGATCAAAGGCTCACACGGCCGCCACCTGATCGCGGATGACTATAAAGCCGTATTGATAACGGATGAACAACAATCCGAAATACAGCCTACAGCCGTTGTTGATGTAATTTGGAGAAGTTTGAAAAGCTAATCGTATTGCGTTTGTTAAACTTTTTTGTCGTGAATTGGTGAATAAACTGGGATTTACTAAAAACATAAAAGCCTGCAATTATTTTGATTTGCAGGCTTTTGTGTTTTATGTTATTAAAGTTTGCGGAGAATCAGGTATTATAATCGAACCCCTAATTTCGCTTTTGACATTTTTGGATGAGTTGAAACTAAAATAGAAGATACATATTATTCGATAGAGCCGGAGGGGGGTTCTGAATTTCAAAACAAAGCATTGCATAGTTATCCTTTTTTCGTAAATTTTTATTCTGCTTTATTCTTCATCATCATTAATAGCGAATATGCTCCCTGCGTTACGTAAACAGCATTTGAGGTCATATCCTTTGTTGGCGAAAGAATTTCTGTAAATCCATTTTTACTCTCACCCGTATTGATGGCTGTCATTTCAAACTGATGGTTTCCGATAACTTTGTAGATGTACTGTTTGCCTTCAAACTGAACAATTGCTTCATTGTTTATGGCATAAGCCACTGTGTTTTTAACCGGTATTTCTGCATTCATGTAGGTGCCGGGAACCAGGGTTTTATCATAGGTTTCAAAATGACAATGTACATCTGCATTCCTGTCGGCAGACAGATCATGGGCAATCAGCAAAATGGCAGCGGCGTGTTTTTTTGAAGGCTCATTATTAGTATAGGTTACCAGCTTTTGGCCGATATATAATTTACCTAGATCTTTTTCATAAACTTTTAGTGCCAAATGTATATCAGTTGGGTTAACCAGTTCAAATAGCACTTCAGTAGGAGATACATATTTGCCAATGTTAACATTTACCTTGGATACAAACCCGTTGATGGGAGAGTAAATATTTACACTCCTTGATATTTTTGACGCACTGATGTTTCCCACATTAATTCCAATAAGGCGTAGTTTTTCTGCTAAAGAACTAAGTAACACCTGTTGACTCCGGTATTCGGCTTCGGCCTGCTGAAAAACCTTGTCACTGCTGGCTTTACTTTCATTAAGGTCTTTTTGGCGGTTGTATTCATTTTCCAGGTACCTGATTCGTGCCTTGGCTGTCAGATAATCTTGCTGTAGCTGAATGTATTGTTGGTCTTCAATCACCGCTATGACCTCGCCTTTACTAACATGCATACCCGGTAAAAGCTTTGTAGACTTTAAATAGCCTCCTAACGGTACGCTTATTGAAACCATATTTTGCGGCGGAACATCAATTTTTCCGTTGAGCTTTAATACGGATGATATTTCTTTTAGCCCGATTTTACCTGTGGCTATGGTTGCATTTTTTAACTGCGCGTCTGTTAAGGTTACAGTGTTGGGATTGATTGTATTGTCCGTATTATCTGCTGTAGGCTTTTTTTCGCCACAGGCCGATAATAATATAATAATGGCTGATAGATATATGATGGATTTCATGTGCTGAATTTTAGTTGTTAACGAAATAGTTAAGTTGAATGATAGCCTCATTAAGGTTACGAACAGCCTCCATGTAATCATTTTTAATGGAAGTAGCCTGGTTAACCAGTTGTGCCCATTCCAGATAATTGATGTTACCTGCGGCAATTTGCTGATTGGCGGTAAAAGTTATTAAAGTGGCATTTTTTAACGGCTTACTTTCATAATATTGAACCGTTTGCAGGTATTTCTGATATTGAAAAATTGCAGTTTGATAAGCAGATGCCATGTTTTGTACCTCCAATGCGTAATTGCTTTGGGCTATTTGCTTGTTTATCCTCGCGCCTTTTATCCTTGCCTTTTGTGCTCCGGTAAAAATGGGGATGCCGATACTTAATTGCGCCGAACTAAACCGGTTTGAGCCATTGTATAGCTTATTATCGGCACCAATGCCCTTAATGCTGGTGTTGTTATATCCGATAGACAGGTCAGGCAAAAGTTTGCTTTTTTCTACAAGTACAGCAGCATCTGCAATTTGCTGTTGCTGTGCTATTAGTTTTATTACGGGGTGCTCTTTCAAACTTAGGGTGTCTGTTGCAGATGCAAGGGCTAACTGATAATCGGATTTATCGGGCGTTAAATTCACTGTGGAGTTCAGTAGCAGCTGGAATTGTAATTGCCATACAGCTTTATCCTCTTTTAGCTGGTTTAATTGCACCCGCACAAGACCCAGTGCTGTTTCGGCACTGGTTTTTTCCAGAATATTGGTTTCACCTTTTGCTAAACGCAACTCCGCTTTTTTATAAAAGTCAAGGTACAGGCTATCAGTATATTGTAATAACATCCGCTTGTTTTCCATATACACCAGAGTGTAAAATACCTGTGTAACCTGCTTTTTTAACAAACCTTCATTTACCGCGATATTAAGAACACTACTTTTCCAATCTTCTTTTAAAAGTGCCTTTTGCCTGACGTAAACGGTAGGTAGGTTAAAAGATTGTGAGATACCGAACTTGTTGTCGGTATAACTACTGTTGATCTGTCCAACCTCTCCGAACAGACTTGCCTGGGCTATGTTGGTTGATGTGCCGATAAGCATTTGCTGATATTTTGCTTTTAATTGCTCGCGTTTCACCTGCAGATTGTTTTTCAAAGCGGTATCAATAGCGGCTTTGAGCGTTATAGGTGTTTGGGCATTTGAAAACTGACTGATACCCATTAACAGGATGATAAAAAGCAAAGCAGTTGTTTTTTTGGTTAGCGTATTTTTAAATCCTTTTTCAAACATGATATACAATACGGGCAACACGAATAAAGTAAGGAATGTTGCGATGAGCAAGCCCCCGATAACCACTGTAGCCAACGGCCGCTGAACTTCTGCACCTGCACCATTACTAATAGCCATTGGGAAAAAGCCTAATGAGGCCACAAACGCGGTCATGAGTACCGGCCTTAATCTTACTTTAGTGCCCATTAATACAATACGTTTTAAATCGGTCATACCTTCTTTTTTTAATTGATTGAATTCAGAGATCAATACTATACCATTAAGTACGGCCACCCCGAACAGCGCTATGAAACCCACACCTGCGCTTATGCTGAAAGGCATACCGCGTAAGGCAAGGAATAAAATCCCTCCGATAGCTGATAGTGGAATTGCCGAGTAAATAAGCAATCCGTGCTTAATGGAATTAAATGCAAAGTACAGTAGTAAAAAGATGAGTAATAATGAAACTGGGACAGCTATTAATAAACGCTGTTTAGCAGCATTCAGGTTCTCGAATGCACCACCGTAAGTAACATAATACCCGGTTGGGAATTTAAGTTGTTTATCTACCTTGGCCTGTAACTCGTTAACAATAGTCTGTACATCCCTGCCGCGCACATTAAAGCCAACTACTATCCGTCTTTTGGCATCTTCCCGCTGTATCTGGTTTGGTCCGGCCTTGATCTGTACATCGGCAAGTTGGTACAAGGGTATTTGTGTGCCCTGGGGTGTCGGTATCAATAAGTTTTGTATGTCTTTCAGATCCCTTTTTTGCTCACTGCCAATCCGAACTACTACCTCAAAGCGTTTTTCGCCTTCAAATAGGGTGCCGGTACTTTGACCCGCAAGTGCAGTATTAACCACTTTATTAATATCAGTGATATTCAGGTTGTACTGTGCTATCGCACTGCGGTTATAGTTGATGATGATCTGCGGCATCCCGGCAACTGATTCTACGTACAAATTTTTGGCACCATCTACTGTATTGATAATCTTACCCAGCTTATTCGCATAAGCGGCAAGGGTATCCAGATCTTCGCCAAATATTTTACAAACTACATCCTGGCGTGCACCCGTCATGAGTTCGTTAAAGCGCATCTGTACCGGGTACTGAAAACCTGCAGTAACACCCGGCACAGCGTGTAAAGCTTTGCCCATTTTTTCAGACAGCTCATTAAAATTTTTAGCCGACGTCCACTTGTCTTTAGGCTTTAAAATCACCATCATATCGCTGGCATCCATGGGCATAGGGTCGGTAGGCACTTCGCCGCTCCCTATTTTAGTTACCACCTTTTCTACTTCGGGGAACTGTGTTATTAAAATATGGGCTGCTTTTTGAGTGTTGGCGATAGTGGTATTCAAGCTGCTGCCTGTTAATACCCGCGTATCTACCGCAAAATCACCTTCTTCCAGCGCGGGGATAAACTCGCCCCCCAGTGTGGTTAGTATATACGCCGAAAATATAAACAGGCCGATAATGGTTATTAATACAACTTTCGGAAAAGCAATTACACGGCTAAGTACCAATTGATAAGCTCGCTCAACCTTAGCCATTAATCTGTCCGAAAAATTGGGCATATGCTTGATCTTCTTGCTCAGAAACACGGTGCTCATCATCGGGATATAGGTTAATGATAAAATAAAGGCACCCAATAAGGCAAATGCTACTGTTTGGGCCATAGGCTTAAACATTTTCCCCTCAATGCCCTGCAAAGTAAATATCGGCAGATACACCACCAGGATAATGATCTGGCCAAAAACGGCACTATTCATCATTTTGCTGGCAGAGTTATTCACCTCTTTATCCATATCTTCCTGCCCTAATACACCAACCTTTGTAAAATGCTTACTATGACTAAGCGTGTGCATAACTGCTTCAACAATAATGACAGCCCCATCAACGATCAAACCGAAGTCGAGTGCCCCCAGGCTCATCAGGTTCCCGCTTACACCGAAAAGGTTCATCATAATAATGGCAAATAGCATGGCCAGTGGAATCACCGATGCAACCAACAACCCCGCCCTGAAATTTCCCAGAAATAGTACCAGCACGAATACAACAATAAGCGCACCTTCCAACAAGTTGCGCTCTACAGTCCCTATAGCGTTGTTCACCATTTTAGTACGATCCAGGAAGGGTTCGATCACCACACCTTCGGGCATGGTTTTCTGGATCTGTACAATGCGCTCCTTTACATTTTTGATCACTTCGCTGCTGTTCGCACCTTTTAGCATCATTACCACCGCACCAGCAACTTCGCCCTTGTCGTTATAGCACATTGCGCCATAGCGGGTAGCGTAACCAATTTTTACATCGGCTATGTCTTTGATAAAAAGGGGCGATCCATCAGTTGTATTTTTAATGGCGGTGTTATTAATGTCATCTATATTGCCAATTAATCCCTGGCTTCGGATATATAACACGGTAGGGCCTTTTTCAATATAGGCACCGCCAGTATTTTGGTTGTTGCTTTCCAGCGCCTTAAATACGTCGGTTATCGTAATATTATGCGAAAGCAGTTTGTTGGGATCAACCTCGATGGAAAATTGTTTCAGTTTGCCGCCGAAGCTGCTCACCTCGGCAACACCTTTAACGCCCAATAGCTGGCGGCGAACAATCCAGTCCTGGATGGTGCGCAGGTCCGTTTCGTTATATTTTTCGGCATAACCTTTTTTAGGACGCACTACGTATTGGTATATCTCGCCTAAGCCGGTACTTACTGGCCCAAGTTCGGGCGTTCCGATGCCTGCCGGAATCTGGCTTTGCACTTTTTGCAAACGTTCGGCAACTTGCTGCCTTGCCCAGTAAATATCTGTAGCATCGTCAAAAACAATGGTCACCAGTGAAAGGCCAAACCTCGAGAAGCTTCGGACCTCTTTTAAGCCAGAAATATTGCTATTGGCCTGCTCTATAGGATAAGTAACTAAACGTTCAATATCGGTCGCCCCGAAAGAAGGGGCAATGGTGATTACCTGTACCTGGTTATTGGTAATATCTGGTACGGCATCAATTGGCAGCTTGGTGAATTGATAGCTGCCATAGCCAATCAGGGCAATTATAAAAAGCCCCACGATCAGCTTATTCCTCACGGAAAAAGCAATGATATGATTTAACATAAAAAAGATCTTGAAAAATTAGTAATTCAAAAAGCACCTCATAGCAGGGATAAGCTATATTAAAGCACCATTTATAAAATTAATGTATCAACTAATTAACAAGCTTTTGGCGGTTGCCAAATAATGGATAAATAAGCAGAAGCAACAAATTGGATATTAGGAACATGAACCTTTTTTTCCAGCGAACATATTACCGGAATAGCAAGTGTTTTAAGAATTTGAGGAATAAGAACTGGCGATAAAGTTGCCGTACAATCATCCGCAGTTTTGAAAGGTAGTTTCATGTCCTCGCTATAATCTTTGTCCCGCGGACTGCCGTGCATGTAGTGCATATCCAAAAATTGCAGAAAGGAAATATTTTTATTTTCCTTGCTGTGATCGGCAAAATGTTCAAATACCATAGGCAATTTCAGCAACTGGTGTAGTTCAGTAGTTGAGAACAGGTAAGCTGTTAAAAGCAATATGGCTGTGAATTTTTTCAAACTATTGCAAAAATAACAATTAATAATCAATCGTTTTTGATTTAGATCACATGATTTTCAAATCTTGATCATTATTGTTGTTTTATGAACAAACAGGTTTGGCAATACCATAAAACAAAAAGTGCCCGGATAACCGGGCACTTAAATTACTTGCGGAGAGCTAGGGATTCGAACCCCAGGACCTGTTACAGTCAACAGTTTTCAAGACTGCCGCAATCGACCACTCTGCCAGCTCTCCGGGGTCAAAAGTAC
>NZ_JBDTJZ010000119.1:0-3006 GCF_039935595.1 Mucilaginibacter sp.
CCCGTACAATCGAGAATTGGAAGGACCGGATGATAACCATCATGGTTACCCCACTGGTTACCTGTTCGGCCAGGCTCCCCATTTATGTATTGCTTATTGGCCTGGTAGTGCCCAATCGCAATGTTTGGTGGGTTTTTAACCTGCAGGGGCTGGCTTTAACGGCTATGTATGTTTTTAGTTTGGTATCGGCCGTGGTAGTGGCGTTTGTATTTAAGCTGATATTAAAAGGACGCGAACGCGGCTATTTTATTATGGAACTACCCGTATACCGTATGCCCCGCTGGAACAACGTGCTTTACTCTATGTATGAACGCGCTAAAACGTTTGTATTACAGGCCGGCAAGGTTATCATAGCGGTTTCAGTTATATTATGGGTATTGGCCTCCTACGGACCCGGAAAAAGGTTTGAGCAGATAAATCAAAAATATAAACAGCCGCAATACACCAAAACTCTTACCCCACAGGACCTTAACCTGGCCAAATCTTCCGAGAAATTAGAAAACTCATACGCCGGGGTATTGGGTCATTTTATTGAACCGGCCATACGCCCGCTTGGGTTCGACTGGAAAATAGGCATTGCCCTGATCACCTCATTTGCCGCACGCGAGGTATTTGTGGGCACCATGGCCACCATTTACAGCGCCAACAGCAATGCGGATGATATGCAATCTGTACAGCAAAAAATGCATAACGCCAAAAACACACAAACGGGTCAACCGGTATTTACTCTGGCGGTAGCCCTCTCGCTCATGATGTTTTATGCCTTTGCCATGCAATGCGCCAGCACCGTAGCCGTAGTTTACCGCGAAACCA
This sequence comes from Mucilaginibacter sp., assembly GCF_039935595.1. Taxonomy (GTDB): domain Bacteria; phylum Bacteroidota; class Bacteroidia; order Sphingobacteriales; family Sphingobacteriaceae; genus Mucilaginibacter. The sequence continues at coordinate 814 of NZ_JBDTJZ010000119.1, forward strand.
AGGATTGGCGCTGGCCCGCCATACAATTCGCTTATATGGCGGTATTGGCCTATGCAGCAAGCTTTATTACTTATAATTTGTTGAAGTGAGGAGAAAGCAGAAAGGTTACTTCCTTTATAATTTCTTGCTGATTTTGTATGCTCCCCCTGTTTGTGTCCTTACAAACAGCTATCGGTTAGTTGTCGAAGAGGACACAGACAACGGGTTAAATTAATATTACAAACCCTTTACCTTTCGCCTTTAACCTTTCCCCTCAAAAAACTATCTTTGATCAAGAGGTAACATTGGATAAAGTAAAAGTTTTAGAGAAGTATCTTCCGCCTGACGCGGCGCCCCTTATTGGCCGCTGGATTGATTACTTTAAGTGCGAGTTTAAAATATCACGCAACCGCGGCAGCAAGTTTGGCGATTACCGTGCGCCTCACTCGGGCAAGGGGCACCGCATCTCCGTAAATTATGATCTGAATCCCTATGCTTTTTTGGTAACCACCGTGCACGAGTTTGCGCATCTGCACACCTGGAACGAGCACAAGCAAAAAGCCAAACCGCATGGCACCGAATGGAAAAACAATTTTAAAAAAATGATGCAGCCTTTTTTTGAGAAGGATGTCTTTCCGCCGGACGTAAAGCACGCCATAGTAAGTTATCTGAATAACCCAGCAGCCTCCAGTTGTTCTGACCTAACACTATACCGCTCCCTACGTAAATACGATGCCCCGAGAGAGGCTATTCACACCGTTGAGAAGCTGCCCATTAAAGCCATATTTAAACTAAAAGATGGCCGTGTATTTAGTAAAGAAGAAAAACTGCGTAAACGTTATAAATGTATTGAGGTAAGTACTAAAAGGGTTTATTTGTTTAGCCCGGTTGCAGAGGTGGAGCTGGTGAATAATTAATTCTCCTGTCATTTCGACCAACGGGAGAAATCCATGCACCGCGATAATGAACATGTATAGATCTCTCGCTACGCTCGAGATGACAATGTGTGAGTTTTAAAACCTCAGCAATTCCTCCATCAACCCTTCCAGCTTTGATTTAGCTAAAAACTGTTCCTGTAAATGCTTATGCATTGGTACAGGTGTATCCAGGCTTGCGCAGCGCATTATGGGGGCGTCTAATTTGGTAAAACAGTGTTGTGCTATGTGCGCGGCTATTTCGCCGCCAAAGCCGCCTGTTAGCGTGTCTTCGTGCAATATCATGGCGCGACTGGTTTTGGCTACGCTTTTTTCAACCGCATCCTTATCCCAGGGCTGTAGGGTACGCAGATCAATAACTTCTATTGAATATTGCGGATGATTAGTCACATATTCAAGCGCCCAATGTACGCCCATGCCATAAGTAATAATAGTGGCCCATGTACCCTCTTTTACTACACGCGCTTTACCTATTTCTGTAAACCAGTTGCCTTCGGGCACTTCGCCGGTAAGGTTTTGGTATAAATGCTGATGTTCAAAAAATACAACAGGATTAGGGTCGTCAACGACGGCCATTAACAGCCCCTTGGCATCGGCCGGAAATGCCGGGTAAACTACCTTTAAGCCCGGTGTTTTGGTAAACCAAGCTTCGGTAACATCAGTTTGAAAGCCATTACTGTTAATGCCCACAGGTATGCGCAAAACCACGTCAACATTTTGCCCCCGCCTATATTGCGACTTAGCTATATTATTTACTATCTGGTTAAAGCCGCTGCCCATAAAATGGCCAAACTGCAATTCAACTATTGCTTTATAACCGTTAAGTGCCAGTCCTATTGCTGTACCTACTATCCCTGACTCGCAATCTGGAACGTTTTTAACTCGTGCAGTACCATATTTTACTGATAAGCCTTCGGTAATAGTACCCTCATTGGTGGGGTACGTTGTGTAACTGTCAAAAAGTATTAGGTTATCATACTTCTCCATACAAAGCGCCAGGCCATCGTGTATAGCTTCGGCATAACGTTTAATTACCGGCTTGCCTTTGTAATTAAAAGCGGGTAGAGTATATGGTTTATATACATCTGCAAGTTCATTTTGTACGTTGTTTTGGGGCGAAGGTTCTTCAACGGCTCGTTTTACTTCCTCATCAATCTTGACTGTAAATTCACTTTTAAGGTAAGATACCCATTCCAGGCTCAATATCTCCTGAAGCAAGTATTTTTCAAAATTCCGTACAGGGCATTTGATGTGCCATTGGTCCAGCAGTTCCTGTGTT
>NZ_JBDTJZ010000120.1:0-39908 GCF_039935595.1 Mucilaginibacter sp.
AACCATACCCGCTACCGAGCAACGGTTTGATCTGATACATATTTTCCAGGATCAGGCCAATTTGTTTACCTCCTATCCTATTTCAAAAAAAACAAGGGTTGAGTTGGGTGGCGGCGCTTCGCAATATTATTACCGGGTAGATAGGTATAGCACTTTTTACGATGCTAACGGCAATGTTTTAGATTACCAGAAAAACCATATCTCTAACGATGCCTATAATAATGATCCGGCAAATAATGGGGCTATTTTAAAACCTTTTACCATATTTCAGGCCAGTACGGCGCTGGTAGGCGATAATGCCTTTTCGGGTGTAGCATCGCCTTTAGAGGGTTACCGCTACCGCCTGCAAGCCGAGTATGATTTTGGTTCGTATCAGTTTTTTGCCCCAACGGTTGATCTGCGTGGGTACGTACGTGCCGCCCCGGTAACTTTTGCTGCGCGGCTATATGGCTATGGCCGCTTAGGCAATGCCAATGGTTTGTACCCTTTGTATTTAGGGTATCCATTTTTAATACGGGGTTATGAGGCGCAAACCTTTTACACCAACAGCAGCAAACCTACCAATGGCTTTACTATTGATCAGCTATCAGGTAGCCGCATAGCGGTAGCAAATTTTGAGATGCGTTTGCCGTTTACCGGGCCTGAAAAACTATCGCAGATCAAATCAAAATTCTTTTTCTCGGAGTTGAACCTGTTTTTTGATGCCGGTTTAGCCTGGAACCAGGGTAACGAGATCAGGTTTCAATCTGCCCCCGATCGTGTTGGCACCGACGCCACAGGTAATCCCACTTACAACGCCAACCAACGTGTACCGGCATTAAGTACCGGCGTATCATTAAGGGTAAATGTATTTGGCTATTTTGTGCTGGAACCATACCTGGCCATACCATTTAACCGCAGCGATGTTACTAAACCTGTATTTGGTTTAGGGTTTACACCGGGGTGGTAAGCAAAAACTATTACCACCTATTATTGTAATAAATAGGTATTGTATATAGATTATGAATAAACTGTTTTTATCTTCTTTATTGCTTTTAACAACGTGTACCCTATTTGCGCAGGTGGCCCCGTCTACCCCTAAATCTATAGCCGAGGCCAGTGTGGAAAAGCCAGTGGATGTAAAAGGCGCCGACCCTAAAACGGGTATGGTGTCGTCTTATTTAATTGGCGATAATATTTTCCTGTCAAAAATGGGTGGTTCGTTTTATAAAGCGGTTAAGGCGGCGGGAATGGAAGAAACTTTTAAAAGCCGCGGACCTATTACGTTGTTTTTACCGAACGACCAGGCATTTGCCAAATTATCAAAAGGAAAAATAGATAGTTTATATAAACCGGCATTATTGCCTCATTTAATAGCGTTAATAGCCTACCATGCTATACCGGGTAATTTAAGAATAGATGATCTGGCTGACAAAATTGACCGCAAAACAGGTATAGCCACATTTACAACACTATCAGGCAGTAAATTATACATAAAGTTTGACGGTAACTATAATTTGGTAATAGTAGATGATGCCGGGCACCAGAGTATAATTACCCAACCGCAATTGCCACAATCTAATGGTTTCATTTACGTAATAGATACCGTGCTGCAGCCCAAAGATAAACTGTTATAAAACAGACCATAGCATGACAAACCATGCTGGAAATATTTACGTAATTTGAATTAACTTACCTGTCATTTCGAACGAGGTACGAGGAGAAATCTTATACGATTGACTTTAATATCGACTACTTATCTATTGTATAAGATTTCTCACTACGTTTCGAAATGACAAAGAAAAAAATGAAACTTATAAACCAATAAAAAAAATGAAAAGATCAATTTTAGCCATAGTGCTAATAAGCGCGTTTGTCTGGGTGGGATGCCAGGACAGCAATGCGCAGGCTAATGCCAAAAGGTTAAGCAAACCTGCTGCCGAATGGAAAAAAGTATTAAACCCTAATGCCTACCATATTATGGTAGAGAGTGGCACCGAAGCGCCTTTTGCCAATGCTTATTACAACAATCACGAAAAAGGTGTTTATGTAAGCGCGGCCACCGGCGAAGTATTATTTACCTCGGATGATAAATATGATAGCGGCACCGGCTGGCCAAGCTTTGTGAAACCGGTTGACGCTAAAAAAATAAAAATAGTAGTTGATAACAGCGACGGTATGACACGCGACGAGGTTATTGAAGCCAGTACAGGCCTGCACCTGGGCCACGTATTTGATGATGGCCCTGCCAGCAGGGGTGGTAAAAGATACTGCATGAACTCGGGCGCGTTAAAATTTATTAAAAAGTAACCGCCCTGCGCATGGCACTTACCGACGGCCTTAGCTGCGGACGCATGCGTACAGTTGTTTCGTAATTTAAACCAATGGTCAGGTCTACCCAGTCGGGATTAACAGATCTGATCATTTTTTCTTTTTGGGGGCGCGTGTAGGTACTCACGGTTTGAAAACGCGCCATGGCCTGCTCCTCGGTATTTATCTCTTCAAAATAAACCAAACGGTTAAGCTGCTGTGCGCTGTCGAAAAACAAGGTGGGCATTTCACTGTAAAATTTAAGTGTTTTTAACAGGTCAGAGCATAAGCCTACGTGTAAAGTGTTGCGGTTTCTGTCGGTTATTAAATAGATGAATCTTTTCATTTTAAAATAAATTTTGCTGGTTAAAAAATAATTACTAATTTTATGAGCATAAAAATACTAATAATTTTAGCAATTCCAAATTTTATGTCAAAAATTTCATCAAATATTAAATACCTCCGCAAAAAGAAGGGCCTTACCCAGCAGCAATTTGCTGATGAATTAGGTATAAAAAGATCATTAGTGGGCGCTTATGAAGAAGAACGTGCCGAACCTAAATATGATCTGCTAAAAAAATTAGCAGTGTATTTTGATTTATCTGTTGATGATTTTATAAACGAGAATATAACCGATAAGTGGGCGCCCAAACCAAAAGGCAGCGGTGATAACCTGCGCATATTATCTATATCGGTTGATAAGGATGATAACGAAAACATTGAGATGGTGCCCATGAAAGCCAGCGCCGGCTATTTAAATGGCTATGCCGACCCGGAATATGTGGCCGAATTACCCAAGCTTTACCTGCCCATGTTTAAACAAGGCACCTACCGCGCCTTTGAAATAAAAGGCGACTCGATGTTGCCGCTGGTATCAGGTACTACTATTATAGGTGAATATGTAGAGAACTGGGCCGATGTTAAACAGGGCGAAACCTATGTCATACTATCGCAAAGCGAAGGCGTGGTATATAAACGTATTGGCAACAAATACCGCGATAATAAAAAATTAAAACTGGTATCAGATAACCCGGTATATGAAGCGTATGAGATTGAAGGCGGTGATATTTTAGAGATATGGAAAGCTAAAGCCTATATATCAACCCATTTGCCTATGCCTACACCCGAGCCTACTATGGAAAGTTTAACGGCAATGATGGCGCAAATGCAGCGTTCCATAAGCAATTTGCAGCAAGGCAACAATTAAGTTACATGTTACTTAGTTAAACCTTAAGCGTATATCTTTATCAAACTTAAAACATCCAAAAAAACTAAAAGATGAAAAAATTATTAATCATGTGCTTGTTCGTAATTGGAGCAAGTGCAGCAAGTTTCGCACAAGGCGGCGGACAAGGAAGAACACCTGCAGCTCAGTTAGAACGTTTAAAAGGTGCTGTTACTGGCATAACTGCTGATCAAGAAACTAAAATAACAGCTATTTATACGGCACAAACCAAAACTATGGACAGCTTAAGAACTGCTGCTAATGGTGACATGAGTTCAATGCGCGAAAAAATGCAACCAATGCGTGCAGCAACTAACGCCAAGATCAAAGCTGTTTTAACTGCCGACCAGCAAAAACAATTTGATGCTATGCCTCAAGGTCGTGGTCGTGGGCCGGGTGGTCCAGGCGGTGCGCCAGCTAATTAATTAAAAAACACAAAAGACCTGATAATACAGGTTTTTTTGTGTTTTACTATATTTTATTTCTAAATTCTAATTATTAACCTATATTAAATAAACTCAAAAAATGAAAAAATTAGTATTAGTATGCTTCTTTGCTTTAGTAGCAAGTGCATCATTTGCACAAGGCAGACCACAACAAACTCCCGCGCAACAGTTAGAGCGTTTAAAAACTCAGGTAACTGGTATTACAGCCGACCAGGAAACTAAAATTACAGCTATTTATGCTGCTCAAGGTAAAACAAGAGATAGTTTGATGGCTGCAGCGAATGGCGATTTTCAATCAGTTATGCCTGCATTTCAGGCCATGAGAACATCGGGAAATGCCAAAATTAAAGCAGTTTTAACTGCTGATCAGCAAAAACAATTTGACGCTATACCACAACGCGGCCCCGGTGGCGGCGCTCCGCGCAACTAATTACGTACGTAATTAAACTGTTACAAAAAGAACCCTGGTTTTTATTAGGGTTCTTTTTTTTGTTTAATATTTAATAGGTAACTTCAAACTATAAACTAAATTAACCTCAAAAAGAAATGAAAAAATTATTATTGGTAGCTCTATTGGCTATAGGCGTAAGCGCGGCAAGCCATGCTCAAGGTTTTCAGCAAAGAACACCTGAAGAGCAAGTAGCGCAATTAAAAACCCAGGTTACGGGAATCACTGATGCTCAGGCAGCAAAATTGAAAACTGTTTTTGAAGCTCGTGCTAAAAGCATGGATAGTTTAATGCAAGCAGGTCAAGGCGGCGGTGGCGACATGACAGCTATGAGATCTGCATTTACTAAAATGACCGATACCCAGAATGCTAAAATTAAAGCTATTTTAACTGCCGACCAGCAAGCGGCGTACCAAAAAGTTATTGATGCGAGAGCAGAAATGATGAAACAACGTATGCAAGGAAACTAATATTAATTAGTTGAGTTGTCCTGAAATAGGTTGACCTATTTATATAAAAAGCCGCCCGTTACCGGGCGGCTTTTTATTAGTTAAAATTATTATTGATTACAAAACTCTTCAAACAATGTTCCAAACGGATCATAACTCGCGCCCTCACAGTAAATATCTGCATCGCTTACGGTACAAACTCCGTCATAACAGGTTAGGGTAAAAGTAGCAGTCGGATCACTACCACATTGAATGTATGCTGTACATACAGAATATCTACCCGTAATCCTTTTCATTTGATTTTTGGATAGCATTTGTTTGCCCTATAATTTCAATTTTAACCTTTCATAGTTTTAATTTAGGTTAATACTTCTTTTATTAGGGTTCGGCTTTCCCGTTATAAAGCTTGATTGATATTTACCTTTAAGCAACACATTAACTAAATATTATAATTCAAATTCCATATTTCAAAAATTAATTTAGTAGTTTTTAGATAATTACAAGTAAATATCCACCACCTAAGGTGGTGGATTTAAATGTCCTATGCGCAATCTCATCGAAATGATTGTATTCGCTTTGAAACTGAGATTACGGTTGCTGGCATAGACTCCACCCCTGACTTACCGCCAAAGGCGGTGGTTTAGCCATTAGAACAAAAAAGCCACCCGTTTACCGGGCGGCTTTTTTTACCTATTCAGAAAAGGTGGTTCTTATCTTGGATTAAAAGGTGCGGCGTTAGGGTTTGCAGCACCATTACCACCACGTTGTTGCGGCGGACGACCACCAAAACCACCCGGGCCAAAACCTCGGCGTTGAATACGAACGGTATCCAATTCGGCAATTGTCCAGCTCTTGGTACGGTTAGCAGTTATAGCCCTTATTTTGGCTACTTCGGCTTCTCTTACTACCGGAGCATTATTGCCAAAGTTGCTGCGTACATAACTCAATACCGAAGCAATGTAGTTATCACCATTAGCGCCTAAAGCCGGCATAACGTCAGGGTAGGTTTTACCATTTACCGGACCGTTTAAACCATGCATTACTATACGTATCAACTTATCAGGAGCTACATTATTAACTTCGGCGTTGTTGGCTAATGGCGGTGCAGGTTGCGCGGCACCACCTATTGAAACACCTTTAGCATCGCCACCATGGCAGGTAGCGCATAGCTCTTTAAATATGTTTTGTCCTTTTTGTACCAACTCACGGTCAGCCTGGGCCAATAATGCCTGTGCCTTAGCGGCCTCCAGCCTGGCTGTAAGCTTATCGTGATAGCTTTTATCAGACAATGCCAGTATGTTAGTTGGATTAGCTTTGATCATATCACTAATAGCAGCCTGTGCTTTGGCTGATTTGTCAAAGCGCAAGGTTAAAGCTAATTGATAACGTACATCAGCACTTGGATCATTCTTTAATGATAATAACATATCTAACACGCGTGGGTCCTTCTTCATCATATCCTCACCAATCCATGCACCTGTTTTGCGTATTTGAGGGTCGGTATCCTTTATAGCATCACCTAATAACTGTACATTCATTTCGTCCATACCATTTAAGGTCCATAACGCATGTATACGTGCCAGCTCATTGGTTGATGTTGCAGCCATGGTTTTAAGCGCAGGTACTACTGATTTATCGTTATGAATAACCAATAATTCCTGTGCATTATCCCGGTACCAACCGTTAGGGCTATTTAAATGTTCCACCAACTGTGCATTAGTTTCGTTAAGCAGGTTTGGTTTGGTTTTTGCAGGTTTTATACCATCATAAACTACACGGTATATACGGCCACGACCAATATTTTTTTGCAGACCTTTTTGTAAAATTTTAGGACGCAGGTAACTGTCAGGACGTGTCCAGGTACTCTCTTGTATAATACCGTGGTACATATCCACAATATATAATGACCCATCAGGACCGGTAGCAGTATTTACCGGGCGGAAATTTAAATCGGTTGAAGCAATAAACTCCTGCTGATCATAAGCATTTGTTAATGTGGTTTTACCATCAACCGTGTGCACCTTTGCCCTACGTATTAAACGGCCAACAGGTTCGCAGATCAATAAGTCGCCACGCAGATCCGCCGGTAATTTATCACCACGATAGATAGACTGACCATTACAAGCGGTAAAGTGGTTTAATGTACTATCAGTAAGGCGCAGCCTAAATAAACCACCCTGTACGTCAGGCGTAGTTACAATTGGCCATACTTTTTGAAACTCGGCATCAAACTGGTCATTCAGATCAAAACTACCATAATGCGGGTTTTGCTGAAAGTTACTTGCAGGTAACTCGCTACCGGCTATAGAGAAAAATAAACGACCATAGTTATCATGAGCTAAACCCCATTGACCGCGAGGCGGTTCAACCAAGGTATCAGGTATCATTTTACCACCTTTGTACTCATAACGTACCTGGTCAACAGTAACATAAATACGGTTATCAAGGTTCCATACTAAACCGCTTTTTTGATGCTCCAGGTTTTTAACATCTGATTCGTCGTTTTTATAAACCGGAGTTTTAACATCAGCTACACCATCACCATTGGTATCTTCATAACTAAACATGTTATAAGTATTGGTTTCATTTACTATTAACTTATGGTCAACACACATTAACATACGTGGCAATACCAGGTTATCAACAAATACAGTTACCTTATCCATTACACCATCGCCGTTGGTATCTTCTAAACGTTTAATACGACTGGTTTTAGCAAACTCACCTTTTCCATCCTCGTCCAGCATATAAGTATTTAGTTCGGCCACATACATTATACCGTTACCATCCCAGGCTATAGCTGCAGGCTGGCTCACCATAGGTTCGCTGGCCACTAATTGCAGGTGATAACCTTTAGGCAGGTAAATGTGTTTCATGCTCTCCTCGGGAGACATTGGCGCGGGATTAGGGTGCATATCCACCATAATTTTACCCGACGCATCTCTTTTTACAGGGTATTGGGTTACATACGCAACTTTACACGTATATAAAAACATTGCTGCTGCTGATACAGCCAGTATTATTTTGTTAGTTCTTTTCATTGTTTTTTACCTTTGTATTTTTTACCCATAGTATATTGTAAAGCACCCAGTATATGATCTAACACCAGTGGATCAGAAAAACTTTCGTCTGTATGGCCCAAAGCTGTATAAAATGCACGTCCGCCGTCATAATCATGATACCATGCCATCGGGTGAAAATCGCCCATTTTTAAGTTTGTTTGTGTACCATAATCTTCTGTGCTTTCATCTAAGGTAATAAGTACGTGTAAATCTTTAGGATTACTACCTGGCTTAAAGCTATAATATTCATCAGTTCTTGTCCACGTATCCGGCAAGGCTTTGGTTGCTGGGTTATTTTTGTCTATCACCTTTAAAGTAGCAGTTTGTACGTTTTTTCGCGGATGGCCCAAAAAGTAACCGCCTACTAACTGACCATACCATGGCCATTCATAGCCAAAATCGGTAGCAGAGTGGATACCTAAAAAGCCACCGCCTTTTTCAATATATTTTTTAAATGCTTCTTTATTTACAGAATCTTTAAATACCACCTTTTGCATATTACTCGTCGGGCTTAAAAATATGATGGTTGCATACTGTTTTAAGTTTGCATCTGTAAATTTTGATACGTCCGTAGTCGTATCTACATCAAATTTGTTTTCGGCGCCTAATTTTTTTATAGCTGCTATACCAGCAGGTATAGACTTATGAGGAAAAACCGCGGTTTTACAAAATATAAGTACTTTAGGATTAGGTTTTGCCCATGCCATGCTGGTGCATAACAGCAGCGCGGCCATAACCCATACCACTTTTAATGGGCCGGTTGTTTTTTGATCTTTCATTTTATTGTTGGTTAGTAATTGGTTAAATATACTTGGTTTAAAATTTTACATTTAAAGATACACCATAAATTGCCGGATTACCTAAATGTGATGTGCCAAAAATCATAAGCATAATCAATATATTTTTTACTGGCTATGTTATTTGCCAATAAAAATTCATCAACACATTTGGTACAATAGCGTTTATATCCTTGGTTTTCCATACCAAGAATAATTTTTTATTCATTATAAACAATTAGACAACGATAGTAAATTATTTAAGCGATAAAATATACTCTACCATTTTCTTAACATCGGCAGCCGCCAACGTAGGATGCGCAGCCATAGCAGTAGTTCCCCAATTACCGCTGCCACCTGCTATAACTTTTTTAGTTAACAATTCATAATTAGCTTCGTTAGCCGGGTATTTTTTAGCCACATCAATATAAGCCGGGCCAACAATTTTCATATCTACTTTATGGCAGGATAAGCAATCTGATTTTGCTAATAATCCTTTGCCCGCTTCAAGGTCCGCAGCGCTGGGTTTTTTAGCTGCTGTAGCTTTAGTAGTGGTTTTTTTTACAACCGTTTTATGGGTGGTAGTCTTTTTTGTAGTTTTTGTTTGTGCAAACGAAACATTTGCTGACAGCATTAAAATAAGGATCCCCGCTGTAAATATTACTCTCTTCATGGTTTTGTATTATATTTTATTTAGTTAGTTGCTTAATTAATTGAGTTTTATAAACTACCAAGGTTTAACCCTGCATAAAATAAAAATTATAAAAAATAGGTTTATCAAACTGAGGAGCGCAACAAAAATTGCCCGTACGCCTCCTATGGGCAACAAACTTAGTAATTATGGTGTTAAAATCAATAGGTGCAAACAGCTAATTAACCAGCAGCTATTTTGATTTTATTGATAACAACTGGCTATAAATTGATAAAACTTATCAATCAAAGCCAAAGTAAGTGTATTTTGTACATTTTGCCCCCTATTTAGAATGTTTATAAGATGCGTTTTGTCGTGTAATTGTTACTTAAAAAATATCAAACTTATAACCGATAATAAATATAACTGCTTATATCGGTTGGTTTAAGGCAATACAGGCGTTCGGTTTAGAGAAAGACAAACACCCCCGAACATTACGTCGTACTAAAATTTAGCTTTGGGCTTTTCCGTCCGCAATTAGCTTTAAAGCATCATTGATATATTGTATACCCAGATCAGAATAATTTAGCTGAAGTGCGAACCGGTGCCCATGAGCGTCCATTTTAAGTAATGATTTTTTTAAAATATTCACCACTTTTTCTGCGGAATGCTTGTGCAAAAAATCTTCGTATTGAAATTCGAGGAAAAGCAGACAAAGCGCGTTTTCCATTGTTTGCACATCAGCATCTACTTTAATCTTTTGTTTCAGGATGATTTGCCGGGTACGGTCAATTATAGCTTCGTCATACCCTACTCTTTTTAAAATACCTGTTGCTTTATCTGCATGAAAATGAGAAAGATCGCGCCGCCATTTCAAGTAACCTTCCCTATCCATAGGGTAAGTTTCGCGCGGGCTTTCCCAGCGGCCTATGTGTTGGCTGCGCGATGCCAGCAAAAGGGGTTCATCTGCCTGCGGGTTAAGCTTTAATACCCAATCATACAGTTTAATGGCCAAAAAATATTCCTGCGGATAAGTTTTCCCCTCCCAAGTAAAAACATTAGGGTCCATTTTATTATAGCTGTCAAATGCATCAAAAGTGGCCTCGAGTTTATTCATACCTGCAACATATAAAAGTTTTTTCACTTGTAAAAGATATATGCCCGTTTCTCAAAAATTTGCCCTAATTTCAAACTTTTTATCTGCATAAACAGGTAAATGGCATTATATGGGCACACCACAACTTCGTACGGTTAATGTAATACGTTATGTAACTCCCCTGCGCGAGGGCGGTTCGTTACCTGCTATTGCCGAAGCCGACGACGATTTTTTATATGTATTAAAATTCAGGGGCGCAGGTCAGGGTGTCCGCGCGCTTATTGCCGAAATAATTGGCGGCGAATTAGCGCGTGCCATAGGCTTAAAAGTGCCCGAAATAGTTTTCGCCAATTTAGATGAAGCCTTTGGCCGCACCGAGCCGGATGAAGAGATACAGGACCTGCTTAAAGCAAGCGTGGGACTTAATTTGGCATTGCACTATCTTAGTGGCGCTATTACGTTTGATGCCACAGTTACTAAACTGGATGCCGTTACCGCATCAAAAATTGTATGGCTGGATTGCCTGCTTACCAATGTTGACCGTACACCACGTAATACCAATATGCTGATATGGCATAAAGAGTTATGGCTGATAGACCATGGCGCGGCACTTTATTTCCATCACTCCTGGCATAACTGGCTGGAAGCGGCCAAAAAGCCCTTTACACAGGTTAAAGACCATGTGTTGCTACCGGCAGCAAGTGAACTGGACGAGGTTGATACACAATTACGAGCCATTATAACACCCAAATTGATACGTGATATAGTTAATTTAATTCCTGATGAGTGGTTTGCTGGCGAAACAGCGTTTGAATCGGCACAGGAATACCGCGACGCTTATATCACTTTTTTAGAAACACGTGTTGCCCATTCGGCAGTATTTATAAATGAAGCAAAAAATGCCCGCGAAACACTTATTTGAGTATGCCGTTATACGCGTTGTACCCAGGGTGGAGCGCGAGGAATTTATAAATATTGGCATAGTACTATTTTGCGCCAAGCAACAGTTTTTACAAGCAAAGTATCAATTAGATGCCGACAGGCTTAATGCCCTTTGCTGCGATACTGACATTGATGAACTTAAGCAGCATCTTATATCTTTTGAGCGTATTTGCAATGGAGAAGAGAATGCCGGCCCTATCGGTCAGTTAGATATAGCTTCACGCTTTCGTTGGCTCACAGCTACCCGCAGCACCGTAGTACAAGCATCAAAAGTACACCCCGGCTTTTGTGAAGATGCGGGTAAAACTTTAGATAAATTGTTTGAGCAGTTGGTAGTTTGATTGTATATTCATTATCAGGCGGCACTGTATTTTAAGGTAACAAACCTGAAATAAAGAAGAATTAATTTTAAATTATTGATTTTAGTATTACATTCGTAACACATTATTAATGTCAAAACTACATTAATAAAACCGACCAATTAAAACTTAACAATGAACAAATTATCTATTTTACCTGCGGTAATTTTAGGCCTGTTTATGGCTAACAATACCCAGGCCCAAACTAAATTAACCCTCGACCTAAGTAAACCGGGCGTTAAGGTAAGCCCTAAGTTATATGGTATAATGACTGAGGAGATAAACCACTCGTATGACGGTGGCTTATACGCCGAGCTAATTAGAAACCGCGCTTTTAAAGACAATGTTAATACGCCAGAAGCATGGAGCCTTGTACAGGATGGCGACGCAAAAGCAAGCATACAATTAATAGGCGCAAACGAGTTTAATGTACCTAATGATCAGCGTCGCAACGCGCTTAACGGTGCGCTATACGCATCATTGAGGCTTAGTGTTGAAAAAGCAGGTGGCCGTTCGGGCATCGCCAACGAAGGTTTTTACGGTATCCCTGTAAAACCAGCTACCACTTATAATGCATCATTTTATATTAAAGGAATGGGTACCCCAACCTTTAATCGCCCCGGTGGCGGAAACAGGCCTGCACCACGGCCTACCGGCCCTGTAATTACTGACGACACCCCCGGCCCTATCACCGTAAGTATTGAAAGCAATGATAGCAAAACCGTATATGCATCAGGCACTATAAACCTGGTTAAAAGCATTTACTGGAAAAAATACGAATTGAAATTAACTACGGCTGCTGATGTTAAGCCAACTGCTGATGCTCGCTTCGTTATATCAACTAACCGAACCGGTATTTACTATTTCAACCTGGTATCATTATTCCCGCCAACTTATAATAATACCAAAAATGGTAACAGGCCCGACATTATGAAACTGATGGCCGATATGAAGCCTAAGTTTTTACGTTTCCCGGGAGGTAACTTCTTAGAAGGTCCTTACTTAAATGACAAATATCCATGGAAAACCACTTTAGGTCCGATAGAAAACCGCCCGGGTCATAACGGCTCATGGGGTTACCGCGCATCAGATGGCATGGGATTACTGGAATTTTTAATGTGGTGCGAGGATCTGCACATGGAGCCATTATTGGCTGTATATGCCGGCTATTCATTAAATGGCGACCATGTTGACGCAGGCCCGCTTTTAAAACCTTATGTTGATGATGCTTTAGACGAAATTGAATATGTAACCGGAAGCGTTAATACTTACTGGGGTAAAAAACGTGCCGAGGACGGTCACCCTGCTCCATTTAAATTGAGTTATATTGAAGTTGGTAACGAGGATTGGTTTGACAGGTCAAACAGCTATGATGGTCGCTTTACCCAATTCCGTAATGCTATCAAAGCAAAATATCCTCAATTACAGATCATATCAACTATTGCCGACGCGCAATATCCAACGCAAAAAGTAACATCAAGCCAGGTTGATATGGTTGATGAGCATTATTACCGTAGCCCCTGGGATATGCTATACCAGGCTAACAAATACGATAGCTATAGCCGCAAAGGTCCTAAAATTTTTGTAGGCGAATGGGCAACACAGGATGGACAGCCTACTACTAACCTAATCTCGGCTTTGGGCGATGCAGCATGGATGGCCGGTATGGAGCGCAACTCGGATCTTGTACTTGTATCATGCTATGCACCTGTATTTGCTAACGTAAATAAACAAACCGCTACCGCGCCAAAAGGATGGGAATGGAACTACAACCTGATAGGCTACAATGCGCTTAACAGTTACGGTTCGCCGGCATATTATGTGCAAAAGATGTATAGCAATTACCTTGGTGATAAAGTTGTAAACATTGCAGCCCAAAACCTGCCTATGCAAACCAGGCCGTCTACTCGTAGAGATAGTGCAGCCAATACGTTTCCAAAACCTATTCAGTCTGTTTTTTATGTGGCAACAAAAAACAGCAAAACAGGCGCTATTTATTTAAAAGTGGTAAATACCGAAAGCAAAGCGCAAACCATAACCATTGACTTAAAAGGCGTGGTTAAAGTGGCCCCTACTGCAACCCTGGTTGTATTAAAAGGCGATAAACCTACCGAAACCAATACCATTGACGATCCGCAGCATATTATACCGGTGACCTCAAAAATAAGTGGTATGGCAAAAACATTTACACGGGAATTTGCACCGTACTCTGTAAATATCATAGAGTTGCAAACCTCGGCTAAGTAATAAAGATAAATTTAATTGGTGTCTGGGATAATTGCCCCCTGTTTTCTGTACTAACAGAGGCAGGGGCAATTTCCTTTTAGGGGAAGAAATTATTATTCATTTTATTAATATGGTTCTTAAAAAAATTTCAATAGCACTTTTGGCAGTAAGTTGCTTTTTTGTGCATGCAAACGCGCAAGATCAGGCTTTTAAAAAGTGGGCAGCTACGCCACCTATGGGTTGGAACAGTTGGGATTGCTTTGGCCCTACCGTGGTTGAAAGCGAGGTAAAAGCCAATGCCGATTATATGGCCGCTAACCTAAAAAAATCTGGTTGGGAATATATCATCGTTGACATCAGATGGTACGTAGGTAATGACCATGCACATGGCTATAACCAAACCGACCCTGATTATGTATTGGACGAATATGGCCGCTTTCAACCAGCTATTAACCGTTTCCCATCTGCTGCGGGCGGCAAAGGCTTTAAACCCCTTGCCGATTATATACATAGTAAAGGTTTAAAATTTGGCATTCATATTATGCGTGGGATCCCGGTTGAAGCCGTGAAGCGCAACCTGCCAATAATGGGCAGCAAAGCTACCGCTAAAGACGTTTACAGTACCGAAATGCAATGCACCTGGTTAAGAGATATGTACACCGTTGTAGCCGGCAAAGACGGCGCGCAGGAGTATTATAATTCTTTATTTAAGCTCTATGCTTCATGGGGTATTGATTTTGTTAAGGTAGATGATCTGTCTCGCCCTTACCATACAGGCGAAGTTGAAATGATACGCAAAGCTATTGATGGCTGCGGACGTAAGATAGTTTTAAGTACATCGCCGGGCGAAACGCCTATTGCATCTGTACAGCACGTACAACAACATGCCAATATGTGGCGCACTGTTGATGATTTTTGGGATAACTGGAGAATGCTGAAAGCGCATTTCTCGGTTTTTGAGAGGTGGAACCCCTACCGTGTTGAAGGTGGCTGGCCCGATGGAGATATGCTGCCTCTTGGCCGTATAGGCATACGCGCCGAACGTGGCGACCCGCGCATGACTGCCTTTACAAAAGATGAGCAGTATACTTTAATGAGCCTATGGTGCATGTTTCGGTCTCCATTAATGTTTGGCGGTAACTTGCCGGACAATGATGCGTTCACTTTATCGTTATTAAATAATAACGAGGTTTTGGCCATACTTAAAAACAGTACAAACAATAAAGAATTGTACAAAAATGGTGATTTGATTTGCTGGGTAGCTGATGATCCTAAAACGGGCGATAAATATGTGGCACTATTTAATGCATCTGATGATGCTAACCCTGTAAAAATGAGCGTTACCTTAAAAGATATTGGCATTAACGGCACCGCAAAAGTACGTGACCTGTGGAGCAAAACTAACGTTGGCAGTTACAAAGACGTATTTACAGCAGACATAAACAAACATGGCGTTGGCCTTTACCGAATTTCGGGCAAATAAATAAACGATTATGAAATTTAAAATTATTCCGGCATTATTGATCTTGACATTACCTGCAGTGGCACAGGTTGTCCCTAACACCAAACTACAGGGCTTTAGGTTGCAGGATGTGAAATTATTGCCAAGTATATTTAAAGATGCAGAAACTACCGATCTGCACTATATGATGGAAATGAAACCCGATAGGTTACTGGCTCCTTATCTGCGGGAAGCGGGATTAAAACCTAAAGCCGAAAGCTATGGCAACTGGGAAAACACCGGCTTAGACGGACATATTGGTGGCCATTATTTAACCGCGCTTTCGTTAATGTATGCCTCTAACGGTAATGCCGAGGCTTTGCGCCGCCTTAACTATATGATAAGCGAGCTTAAAAAATGCCAGGATGCTAACGGCGATGGCTATGTTGGCGGTGTACCGGGTAGCAAACAGCTATGGGATGAGGTTAGAAAAGGCAATTTTGCCGGTTTTAAGAAAAAATGGGTACCTTTTTACAATATTCATAAAACCTTTGCGGGCTTACGCGATGCTTACTTATATACAGGCAACGAAACCGCAAAAGAAATGTTTATTAAAATGGGCGATTGGTTTGTTAACCTGTCAAACAGTTTAAACCAGCAACAGATACAGGAACTACTGCAAACAGAACAGGGCGGCATTAACGAAACACTTGCCGATGTTTACGCGCTTACCAGTGACAAAAAATATTTGACCGCGGCTTATGCGTTTTCACACCAGACTGTATTGCTGCCTTTAGAAGAACAGCAGGATAAACTTACCGGATTGCATGCCAATACGCAAATACCGAAAATTGTGGGTTTTGAGCGTATAGCCGAGTTAAATAACGATAAAAGTTATAAAACTGCTGCTGAATTTTTTTGGGAGACAGTTGTTGACCACCGCACAGTAGCTATTGGTGGTAATAGTGTAAGTGAGCATTTTAACCCGGCGGATAATTTTTCATCCATGATAAACAGCGTTGAGGGGCCCGAAACCTGTAATACCAACAATATGCTGAAGTTGACCAAGGAATTATTTCTGGCAGATCCAAAGGTTAAGTATATGGATTTTTATGAACGGGCATTATACAACCATATCCTATCATCACAACATCCTGGCAATGGTGGGTTTGTTTACTTTACACCGATGAGGCCGGGCCATTACCGTGTGTATTCGCAGCCGCAGGAAGCTATGTGGTGCTGCGTAGGTACCGGCATTGAAAACCATGCCAAGTACGGCGAGTTAATTTATGCACATGATAAAAACGACCTGTTTGTAAACCTATATATCCCATCTAAATTAAACTGGAAACAAAAGGGCCTGATACTTACGCAAACCACTTCGTTCCCTGAAGAAGAAAAAACAACCATAACTATCAATGATGTTAAACCCGGCACTTTTGCTATAAACGTAAGATATCCATCTTGGGTTAAACAGGGGGCGTTTGAAATACTAATAAACGGTAAGGAATTTAAAACTGCCGAACAACAGGCTACTTACGTGTCTATAAAAAGACAATGGAAAAAGGGCGATAAAATAAGTATCAAACTGCCTATGCAAACTAAAATGGAGTTATTGCCTGACGGTTCAAACTATGAGGCTGTAGTACATGGCCCCATTGTAATGGCTGCTAAAGTAGGCAATGCAGATATGAACAACTTAATGGCCGATGGAAGCCGTATGGGGCATGTAGCTAACGGTAAAATATATCCGTTGCAGGAAATGCCGATGTTTGTAAGCAATACTACCAGCGATGATGCATCCTTTATTAAGCCAATAAACGGCGAACCATTGACCTACACCGCTGCCGGTTTGGTGTATCCCGCAAAATATAATAACCTGCAATTAATTCCTTTTTATAAGCTGCATGATTCGCGTTATGTAATTTATTGGGAAAAGGAAACGCCGCAAACCATTGTGCCTATACAACAAAAATTAGCCGAAAGCGAAGCTGCTGCTGCTAAACTTGCGGCTATGACCTTAGATAAAGTTGCAACCGGCGAGCAGCAGCCAGAGTCTGATCATTTTATGGAAATTGACAATTCTACATCAGGACTTAACCGTGGTATGCATTACCGTAATGCAAAAGGCTGGTTTAGTTATAAAATGACAGATAAAACCAACGAAGCGGCAATTTTACGCATAACTTATATGGGCCGCGACAGGAACAAAAAATTCTCTATTTTGCTGAACAACCAAACCATTGCCCAGGTAGCGCTTGACGGTACACATGGCAATGATATTTATACTGTAGACTACCCTATTACTAATATTGCTAAACCTGCAGATGGTATATATACTGTAAAATTTGCCGCGGCAGACGGATCTGCTACAGGCGATATATACGAGGTTAGATTAATGAAAAAATAATTATCGTAAATACTTAGAATCATAAAAAAGGCTCACTGAATATATCGGTGAGCCTTTTGGCATTAGGTTATTATTATCAATCAATAATCTGATTTTATTTTGCGCCAATTGGAAATACTGTTTTACCATACAATTCATTAAGCACATTAGCTATACCAGTATAAATTGCTGATGCACCACAAACAATACCCACATAACCTGCTATATGTTCAATCTCTTCGCTACCGGTAGCTTTAGTTATGGCTAATAAAGCAAACAATACAGTTAATGATAAGAAAACGAATTGCAGCGCGCGATTAAGCTTTAATGTGCCAAAAAACATCAGGAAAGTAAATACACCCCAGATAGCCAAATAAGCTGCAAAAGCGTTAGGTGGCGTGGCGGCTGCCCAACCCAATTTAGGAAGAACAATCAGGCCCACTAATGATAGCCAGAAAAAGCCATAAGATGTAAATGCGGTTAAACCGAAGGTGTTGTTTTTTCCAGCTTCTATAATTCCGGCAATTACCTGGGCCAGGCCACCATAAAAAATACCCATAGCCAATATCATAGAATTTAATTCAAAGAAACCCGCGTTGTGAAGATTCAACAATACGGTGGTCATACCAAAGGCGCATAAGCCCAATGGTGCCGGGTTAGCTAAATTGTCTGTTTTTGTACTCATAACTTTGTTAGGTTTAAATTGGTTAGTTTTAGTTAGATATAAGACCTTGTTAGTCTTATATCTATACCTTAATTCTTATAACCGTTTATGGTTAATATAGTAAAGTCAAAAATCACTTCCCATCTTGATTCTTGACTTTTATTTCTTTATTCTAAACTACAATGCCCCTTCTTTTATCTCTTCAACAATAGCCGGGTCAAGCAAGGTTGATGTATCTCCCAGGTTGCCGGTATCTCCCTCCGCTATTTTACGCAAAATACGACGCATAATTTTGCCAGACCGTGTTTTAGGTAAGCCGGTTACAAACTGTATCTTATCCGGTTTGGCTATTGCGCCTATTATGCGGGCCACAGTCATCATAATATCTTTACGAGTAAGTTCGTCATCGCCATGCTTGTTAGGGCATACTACAAACGCGTAAACGCCCTGTCCTTTTATATCATGCGGATAACCAACTACTGCCGATTCAACAACACTGGTGTGCATATTAATAGCATTCTCAACCTCGGCTGTACCAATGCGATGTCCTGATACGTTTAGTACATCATCTACACGGCCGGTAATGCGGTAATAACCATCTTCATCACGCATACAACCGTCACCGGTAAAATATAGGTTAGGATAAGCAGCAAAATAGGTGGTACGGCAACGTTCATGATCGCCATAAGTTGTGCGCAACATACCCGGCCACGGAAATTTAATACATAAATTACCGCTTACACCGTTACCTTCAATAACATTTCCGTTTTCGTCAACCAATACGGGTTGTACGCCCGGCAAAGGCAAGGTGGCATACCCAGGTTTAGTTGGGGTTACTCCCGCAATTGGCGATATCATAAATCCGCCGGTCTCGGTTTGCCACCAGGTATCAACTATCGGGCATTTACCATGGCCAATTTTTTCATCAAACCAATGCCAAGCCTCCTCATTTATGGGTTCGCCTACCGAACCCAATTTGGTCAATGAGCTCAAATCTTTAGCCCTTAGTACATCATCACCAAAACTCATTAAAGAGCGAATGGCTGTAGGCGCTGTATATAATATATTTACTTTAAACTTCTCTACAATTTCCCATAGCCTACCCGGGCTTGGATAAGTTGGTATACCTTCAAACATTACAGCAGTTGCACCCTGCGAAAGTGGGCCGTATACGATATATGAATGCCCGGTTATCCAGCCAATATCGGCCGTACAGAAGTATATTTCGCCGGGTTTGTACTGAAACGCGGTTTTAAAAGTATAACCCGCATAAACCATATAACCGCCGCAGGTATGCACAACACCTTTTGGCTTGCCGGTTGAACCTGATGTATACAGAATAAACAGCATATCTTCGGCATCCATTTCTTCGGCCGGACAATCAGGATTACCCTGAGTTTCAACTTTTTTAACTTCGTCTTCCCACCATATATCGCGGCCCTTTATCATGGATATTGGGGTACGTGTGCGGGTAAGTACAATTACTTTTTTTACAGAAGGACATTGTACCAGCGCATCATCAATAATTGATTTTAATGGCACCTCTTTATTACCGCGTAAGCCGCCATCGGCAGTAATTACAATATTACACTGCGCATCCTGTATCCTATCGGCAATTGATTGTGCCGAAAAACCACCAAAAACCACCGAGTGAATTGCGCCTATGCGGGCACAGGCCAGCACAGCTATGGCCAATTCGGGCACCATAGGCATATAAATGCAAATACGATCGCCTTTTTGGGCACCATTATTTTTTAGCACGTTTGCAAACTGGCAAACCTTATCATACAGTTGTTTATAGCTTAAAACCCTATGGTGTTCCATGGGATCATTAGGCTCCCAGATAATGGCCGGCTTATCGCCCATTGTAGCTAAATAACGGTCCAGGCAATTTTCGGTAATATTTAATTTAGCACCCTGAAACCATTTAATTTTAGGCTCCTTAAAGTTCCATTCTAATACTTTGTCCCACTTTTTCTTCCACAAAAAATTTTCTGCAATACCCGCCCAAAATTGTTCAGGTTGCTGTACGCTTTCATTATATACCTGGTGGTATTGTTCTAAAGATGTTATTTCCATTTATATAGGTTTCGTTGACAGATCAACTGAGGTTGATTTTCGAGAAGCTAATATAGCTGTTTTTATATTTTAAAGATATGAGTTAATTCAAAAACTGCCGGCAATATTGCCGGCAGTTTTAATAATTAAAAAGAAAAGAATTACACTATTATCTACCTCTGCCCGGACCAGCACCTGCGATAGGTGTTGGCTTGTATGCTATTTTTTCGTCAACCCATTTAATAAACCACTTCATGTTAGCCTGATCCTGGTGACCCTGGTCATGCTGACGCCAGGCTAACTCGCCATTTAACATCGGCGTATTTACGGGCGGCATCATTTCCTTGTTATAATCATTAGATACACCCAGATCCTTAGCACCCAATAATTTATAAACAACCCCTGCTGCTACCGCAGCCATATAACTGCCCTGGTGATCTAACCATTTAGCATCACCTTTTTCAGGAACACCGTAGCTTATAAACGCCAAACGTGGGGCGCATAAGGCAATCAGATCATGCGAATCAACGGGAATGTCATTTGCAGTTTTAGGACCAAATGTGGCGTCGGAAGCACCATATTTCATGAAGTTACCGGCCATCCAATAATATTCGCCCCCTGTTAAGCTTTCAACTGCTTCGCCCCAGTTACGGCGATTTAATTTAGCACCACCTTCGCCTGATGAACCTACTAAAGCCATTGCAAAACGGTCTTCGAAAGCTAACGATACTAAAGCAGCCTTACCATAACGTGAAACACCTTCAACACCTACGTGCTTAGCATCAACAGTTGGTTCGTTTTGTTCCAAATAATCCAATACTCTTGCAGCTCCCCATGCCCATGCACGTAATGAGCCCCAATCATCGGGCTTACGTGGCTGTCCTTTATTTACCAAACCAATAATACCTCTGGTTAATCCGGCGCCATTATCAGCCTGTATGCTTCCCAGATCAAGTGCAACATAACCCCAGCCGGCAGCGATTAATTGCTCGGCAGATGGCGGGTCATTATTTTCACCAATTACTCCGGGTACATCAGGGGTCGGTTTTTGAACAACTGGGCGACCAGCCCCAAAGAAACCACCGCCTGCAGGGGCCGCAAATGGCAAATATGCAGGGTGTGCATTCCACACAGCCTGAAGATTCGGATCAATGTTTGTTAATAATTTTTTTAACGCAGCATTAATTTGTTCGTTTTCGGCAGCGGTAGGTGAGCTTGGCGCCGGAAGACGAGATTGGCTAAACATGATCAATACAGGTACTGGCCCTTTAACATTAGTAGGTAAAACTACTGTCGCCTTAATATCAACACTTATAGCCGGATATGATGAATTATCAACATGGCCAACAATTTGTTTGGCTATTACAGGTACACGATTAAAAACTTCATTGTCCGTAAGTGCAACTGACCATGTTACAGCCGGAATATTTTTGGGCAAACGACCATAAACTTCACGCTCAAGATCTTCTTTAACTTCGGGGCGGCGTTGGTGCCACCATTGATCAGCAGTGGTAACTTTCTTACCATTCTTTAAAGTCAAAAGATCCGGCAGATTTGGGTATGGGTTTGCTTTATCTACATCATAATTAGCATGGTTAGGAGCAGACTCGTTACCACTTGGGCCCGGACGAAGTGCTTTAATGCCCAACTGATCCATCATATTTTTATGATCCTGGTCGGCTGTGAAATTTACAGGAGGTTTGTTTTGTGCCATGGCAGCGGTTGATGCCATTAATAACACAAGTAAGGTTTTCTTCATTTTCGATATAGTTTATACGTTTTTTTTAATTGGTTTTTACTGAATAAGGAATCAAAAGTAAACCGCAAAAAAGATGCATAGTTTGTTTTTCAGATACCTACAATTGACTTTATAAATATTGAATAAGAATTTAACTATTGCAATCGATTTAAAAAAAATAAACAACTGTAAATCAAATATTTAATAACTGTTATAAAAACATTTAAAAATAAAAAGCGTCGATTTAACCTAATCGACGCTTTTCCATTTTTTTATACAATTAGCTTGTAATAAATAAGTTACAATGGCTTACCTTTAATGATAGTTAAAAAAAGAGGACGGATTTAAACACATCCTCCCTTATAATTCATTTTATATTTAATCTAAAAGTTATTGCAAGCCCTGCTTAAAACCCGAGAAAGTGGATTTTTTTGCATAGTTTTTATCGAATAATAAAGGAACATCAGGCGAGGCCGTTGAATTCAACCAACTGTCTGTATCGGCTACTCCCCAAACTGTTATGCCATAACGTTGCGCAAAAGGCACATTTTTTAAATACGATTGTATAACATATTTATACATAGCCGCCTGCGCTGCCAACGCCGTAGCATCGGGCGTAAAGCCGCTTGCTTTGGTAGTATTTGTTACAATATCCATTTCAGATATCCTTATTTTTAAACCTGTAGCTGCTAACGCCTGGAAAGAGTAATCAATATTGTCCTTATTGCTATTTATACTGATGTGCATTTGCGTGCCTATACCGTCAACTAACGCTGCACCGTTTTTATTGATAAAACTAACCAATGCTACTAATGAGTCGGTTTTTACACGTGAATAATCCAGATTATAATCATTAATAAATCTTAACACAGTTGGGTCGGCCAGCCTGGCATATTGAAAGGCCTTTAATACATAGTTATTTTGATCATATTTTGTGCCCAGATATTGCCCATATAAAAATACGCTGTTGGCATTTGCTGCCGATACGGTTGTATTAGCATCAGAGCGCATAACTCCATTATTGTCAGAAATAACTTCGTTAACAACATCCCACGCTCGTATTTTATTGGCATAATGGTTAATAGTTGTGGTAATATATCGTTTCATTTCAGCATCAATTACTGTTGCAGCTTGTGCTGTACCTGCCGCGGTAATTAGTCCCTTTAAATAAGTAACATTTTGCTGGGAATGCCATACCAGGGTATGTCCATATACCTGCAAGCCATTGTTGGCGCATATATTGTACAAAGCATCAGCAGTGGCATAGTCATAACTGCCATCATTCTTAACAATCGATCCCTCTTTTAACTCGTTACCAAAGGTTACTATATTGGCATTGGTTTTTACGGTTGCAAGATAAGACACGTTTCCTAACATCGGACCATAGGTTACCGCCATGCCCATATTGGTAAAATATGACGCGGTTAATGCCTTTAGTGTACCTGTGGTATCTGTATAACCCGGTATTATTGTTAAGGCAGTAATAATGTTGTTGGATTGGTTGTTAGAAGGACTACTGCCATTTTTTGAACAAGAGGCGTTCAGTAGCATAACAAGTAACATACAAAATATAGATGTTTTTAATAGGCTTTTATTCATGTTTTCAAATTTTAATTAACTAATACAAATGACGAGACCAATAATATAATTGTGAATAATGTCAATTGTTCAGGTTTAATTGGGGTCTATAAAATAATTGGTTATGTAATATTAGTGAATAAAAATAAATAACAAATATTTTTTGTAATCGATTGCGTAATGGTGAAATAAAGTAATTTCCTATTATATAAAACAGGTAAAATAAGATAGAAATAAAAAACATGGTAAAATTAAGCTATATCATAACTTAATGATAAACTAAAGCGCCCAAGCCCAATGTTTTGTGCAGTTAAAACGGCTCTGATTTCTTCTTCGTTTTCTTTATCTATGGCATTTGTCGAGATCAAGATCATATCTGGTTTATTCTTTTCACAGATTTCTTCCAATTGATCTATACCTCCAAAAATTTTATACCCATAAAGAAACATATTGTGTTTGGTATCGTCATCATCTATCCAGCCAATTGGGCTTAACTGATGCTTGTGATTTTGTAATAATTCTTTAATTAATAAGTATCCACTATCACCTGCGCCATAAATTATAACTTTCTTTTCTGAAAACCGGTTACGGTTAATCAATTCGCTCATCCAGCGGTAAAATAACCTTGAAAATACAATGCCAATAAACGTTAGTAAAAAATCTATCAGGTAAAAATAGGAAGGATATACCCCTGCTTTATTCTTTAAAAATAATATTACCGCCAGTATAATAGTTGCTATGCATATTATTATAAAGTACCCAACAATTTCTAAAACCTCCATATACCGCCACATACGGTAATAAAGGTTGGTTATATAAAATACAGATATTTTAACACAAATAAATGTTGCCAGAATAATTTCCTGGTTATCGGTAGATATATGCATTGCTTTGGTAGCAACCAAAAACGCGCCGTAAATAATTAATATATCTGTACATATACCTATCAGTAGTTTTTTGTGCATTAAAAAGAAACGGAACATAAGCGTGTCCCCCATCTCTTGTGCAGCCAGCCCCGCTAAACCATTATTACCTCTTTGCTCTGTTGATAATACAAATGTGAAATTTGCAGTATAGGTAGGCTTTAATGGTTTATACATTAAATACCCTATAAAAGCGCTAAAAATTAAAGCCCCTAACAAATAGTACCACCTGCTAAATAAATACGGCACTACATTTATAATTTTGGTTTGCCAAAATTTATTTAACTCATGCGAAGTATATTCCGCCATATTACTTTTTTAATGTAGTTACAGTGAGTATAGTGAGCGCTATTACCGATAAAACACTTGATGTTATACCTATTACATCGGTTAAACTGACAGCCTTTGAATCGGGTTTACGAGGTACAATAACTTCTGCTCCTTCTTCAATTTCGGGATAAGTCCTAAATATACCAGCAATACCATTCCAGGTTTTCTTAACATGCCCATCTGGATATAGCACATAAATTTTTGATCGACGTGCTTTGAAACTTGTGCCACCGGCCTGAGTTAAATAATAATTTAACCCTTTACCTTCTATAAAACCTGTTTTATTAGCCGAAAGCACTTCGCCGCTAATTTTAACTAATGGGTCAACTCTTAAAACTTGTATGCTATCGCCATTAAGTACAATGTAGTTTTGCACCGATGTTGGATCTTCTGTTATCTTTTTTAAAGATATCGGTATCCTTGCATTACTCCTAACAACGTCATTAATAACTTTCGAACTGGTATCACTAATAGCATTCAGTACTGTTTTTGCAATGGTTTGTTGTTGTTCTTTATGATCTGATTCACTATGTCTTATTAAATAAATACCTTTTAAATAAGCTAAAGATGTTAAACCACCTGCTCTTGATAAGATATCGCTTACACGTTCTTTTTTTGATTGAATAGTGTAAGGCCCCGGATAATTTACTTCGCCAATAATGGTAACTCTTTGCTGTTTCATATAACCAGGATTTCGCCTTACTGTAATTATATCAAAGGGTGCTAAAATAAACTTATCATTTTCAATACCCAGACTTTTGCTGGTATTTAATGTATAAACAATAGCAATTGAATCAATATTGTTTTTTAAGTGTTCGTTGGTTATGCGTCTGCTTACTTCAATGTTATAAGACGACGCTGCATCAGTAAACCCACCTGCGGCAAAAAACAGGTCTTTTAATGATAGGTTATCACTATAGGGAAAATCGCCGGGTTTTCTCACCTCACCTCCAATACTCACTTTATAGGTGGTTTTAAATTCGCTTAGTGTAGCAATATTAATAACATCGCGCTTAATTAGCGGGATATCGGCAACACTACCATTTATTATACCGGCAACATTAAATGTAATATTCTCCGTTGTTCCGTCAATATGTGTCCGGGTTAACATTGCTCTGTCTGTAAATACATTTTCCATCAGCCCACCGGCCCGTTTTATCAATCCGCCAATAGTTAATCCCGGCGTTAATTCAAATTCGCCTGGCCTGTAAACGGCACCAGATATGGAAACAGCATTTTCAACTCTATCCAAAACTGCGGCTACAATTATCGAGTCGCCGTTTGAGGGAATGTAACTTAACATATCTGTTTTGTTAATATCCTTAACTCTTCTTTCAATATCTGTTATTTGCCGTACTTTTACACTGGCCCTAAATGCTTTTGCCGTATAGCCACCTGCAAAAAAAAGCAGATCATTAAAACTTTCGTTGTCTTTCAAATCAAAAGTTCCCGGCCTTTTAACTTCACCGGTTATATCCACATGCTTTTTATAAACCGGGAAATTAATAACATCCCCTTCTTTTAAAAGTACATTACCCTTTTGGTCGCCCTTGCTTAAAAACTGATAAATGTCAATTTTTTGATATACTACGCCATTTCTTCGCAATTCAATATCCCGATAGGTATTGATGCTACCCGGACCGCCACATAAATAAAGTGAATTAAATACTGTAGTTAAAGAGGATACAGTATAATTGCCAGATTTTGCCGCTCCAATTATTGTAATGTGTATACTGCGTATTTTGCCTAATGAAACTACCAGTTTTGATAAGTTATTTTTTAAGGATGGATAAGCGGTTTGGGCCATTCTATCTTTAATGCGATTTATCGCCGTTTCGATACTCAACCCAGATACGTTTATATTGCCTACCTGTGGTATAAAAATATTCCCCTCAGGCTGCACGGTAGTTTTTATATTAATTTCCTGGTAACCAGATACAGTTACAATCAATTCATCATCGGGCCCTAATATATAATTAGCAGGTGTAGCTATGCGTAAGTTAGGTTCGAAAGCTAAGGAAGCCGAATCAAAAAACTCAGCGCCAAAAACATTTGAAGATGGTTTTGTTTTATATGATTGATAATCGTTTGCCTGTGTTTGCCTCGTTGCTGATGATATAGTGGTGGGCTCAACGCTAACTTTTGATTGGGGCACATTTGCCGGTATAGTGCCAATGTTTCCAGACTGTTGTAGCGGTTGCTGATTGTTAAGCCCTTGTGTATTATTAGTGTCTCTTTTTGTAGCAACGGCCCTGTTTTGCGCTTCGATGTTGGTTATGCCAAAAAAAACAAAGAGCATAACTAATACTAAATTTATTTTTATACTATGCATTTACAAGAGAGGTAATATTGCAGGCTACATTAGCTATAATAACCTCCAAGTTTCAACTTCAATATTACAAATAAATAGATAAAAATCACTATTAATTTGGCACTTTAGGTTACCGCTACCTGGTTGCTAAACATCAAAATGAAATCCAAATAGTTATATTGGTTTATAATTATTACTTAATTTATTACTTAATGGGATATAACAAAACACACCGGTTCAAAGCACAAATATCCCCACAAAAATCTGGCACGTTTATAATGTAGAAAGATATATTATAATAAAAAAACTCCTTGTTTAGTTAATTATTTACATCTGTAACATAATGTAAAACTTTACGATATAATTCGTCAGGTAAAAATGGTTTGGCTACAATATCATTCATTCCTGCTTGTTTAATATCATATTCTACCTCGGCCGGGATAGTGGCGGTAAGTGCAATTATAGGTACGGTACGATCTTTAGCTCTTATTTTTCGGGCAGCCTCGTATCCATCCATTACCGGCATATGCAGGTCCATTAAAATAAGTTTGTGTTTGGTAGCATCAAATTTATCAATAGCTTCCAGGCCATTTTCAGCTACATCTATGGTTGCTCCCCATCTTTGTAAAAACGTTTGCGCCACCATTACATTCATGGCGTTATCCTCAACCAGTAAAATTGATACTCCGGTAAATGGTTTATCTTCTTTTTTAGGAAGGGTGTTTTCGGGGGTTGATTTTTCAGTAATTACCGGACCTTTTTCAAAGGTTTGCGTAAAATAAAAAGTTGACCCCTTCCCCACTTCGCTTTCCAGATATAAAGTTGAGTTTTGTAGTTCTAAAATTCGTTTGCAAATAGCTAAACCCAAGCCGGTACCTCCAAAACCTCGCGACGTAGATGAATCCGCTTGCGTAAAACGTTCAAAAATCAATTCCTGCTTTGCTTTTGATATGCCTATGCCTGTATCAATTACTTTAAAATCAAGCGTAATACTTCTTTGGGTTTGTGCTTTAACACTGATATTTACCTTCACAAAGCCGCTTGGAGTAAACTTTATAGCATTATGCACCAGGTTAGTTATAATTTGCGATATACGGGTTGGATCGCTCATTACCTTATTTTTAAGCTCTCCATCAACAAACAACTCAATGCCAATACCTTTATCCTGGGCATAACTTTTTAAACTGTTAATTACATTTCCGGCTATAAAAGCAATATCTGTTTCAATATGCTCAAATGTAATTTTGCCAGCCTCCATTTTATTATAATCCAAAATATCATTTACGATACTTAGTAAGTTGTTGGCCGAAAAAATCATTACATCCAACTGTTCTACCTGGTCAGGTCTTGGGTTATTTTTCAATAGTAAATAACTCATACCAATAACAGAGTTTAACGGGGTACGTATTTCATGGCTCATTGTACTCAAAAACTCGCTTTTTGCAATTAGGCCCTGTTCGGCTTGTAACCTCGCGCTTTTTAATACAAATGATACCCTGTGCGATAATACCAATGATTGCAAAAAGAAGAAACTTATATATCCAAAAAAACTAATGAGTTGTAATGGCGGTATCAGCCCCCAATAATGAAATAACGAAATGGCAAAAACAAACATTAATGAAACCGAGCTTAACAAAGCGTAAATAGAGCCCGGCCGTTTTTTTCTATATGCCACAGCATATACATAAGGTATATACCCAAGGCAAAATATCATAACAATTAAAAACGGATTAATTAATTGCGAAAAAATTACCGGAGCAAATACCAATGATATAAATGCAAAAACAAAACATATAAAACTGATAAGATTTACAGCAATTTTATTCATATCCTCCGGATACAAATAGCGCGTATATAAACCAAATAAACCTATGCCTGTAAACAAGGATATATATTCTAAACGCATAGCCACAAAAAAGTTCAAATCGGGCAATAAGGTATGTAGTACGTAATTATCAATACCTATAATACGGTAGCTGTAAACAATGGAGTATAAAGAGAAAAGCAGTATAGCTTTATCCCGGTTGCCAAAAAAGTAAAGGCCCATAAAAAACAGCCCGCCCATAAACAAGCAGCCCGTTAAAAGCAGGTCAATAGCTTCAGCACGGTCCCTGGCTAAAATAACTGAATACTTTTCGCCAATTTTAAGCGGTTTTTTAATACCGCCTTTGCTATGTACAAAATTTGATATCTGCAAGGTAAGGTTAAGGGTATCGATATTTTGAGGGATATCAAACGCCTTGTATTGCCAATGTGCCTGAAAGCCTTTTTCGGAAGTGGTTACCGTACCATTTTGGGCCATAAGCATACCGTTAACATATAGCCGGTATGCACTATATACATCGGGCATTGATATACGTAATTGCTTTGTTGTTTTTGGCAGCAAAACGGTAACCTTGTATGTAGCATACCCATACCCGGATAGTTTTTTACCATTTATTACAACGCCGTTCCATAATGAGGGGAAACTTATCGGAACACCATCATTTGGTGCATTATCATTTGGCCCCAGCAATTGCTGCCAGTAAAAAATCCATTGTCCGTTAAGATTTATATTTTCAGAAAAATCCTGGCCGCGCAGGTCTATAATACCACTTTTTATTATAGGCTCAGTTGTATTTGCCGCAATTGCCGTAATAGATACAAAACAACAAATAAGTGATAACCAAATACCTAATGCGTGCTTTTTAATTTCCATTAAAAATTTATACAACTAATGTGACCCTGATTTATTAATAACAAATATAATGTTATATCATTAAACCGGGCATTAATGTTCAAATGCTTTACGTTTAACTAATCCTCCCCTAACTTCTGATACCGAATTGGTGATAATAAATGCCGATGGATCAATTTGCTGCACCCTGGTAACCAGCCGCTGCACATCAAGCCTTGTAATAATAGTAAATAATATATCCACCTCCTTATTTTCAATTTGCGTTTTTCCAAAACCGCGCTCGCCTTTATAAACTGTTACCCCCCGGCGTAAATGACGCGTAATTACATTTTTTATCAGATCACTTTTAGGCGATACAATGGTTACAGCAGTATATTCATCAAAGCCCTGTATAATATAATTTATAGTTTGCGATGCTGCAAGGTAGGTAAGTATAGAATACAAAGCGGATTGCACACCCAAAAAGAAAGCAGCTATTGAAAATATAACTACGTTAATAACCAATATAATTTGTCCAATGGATAAAAACGACCGTGGGTTAAAATAAACTGCAAGCAACTCAGTACCGTCAATAACACATCCGCCGCGCATAGCCAGACCAATGCCTGTACCTACAAAGAACCCGCCAAAAACCGCCGTAAGTAATTTATCATTGGTAACTAACGGAAACTTAACCAAATACAGCACCAGTGCAAGTACCAAAATTGCCCCCAATGTTTTCACAGCAAACTGCTTATCCACGCGTTTATAACCCAGCCATATAAACGGGATGTTGATAATTATGATGAGTACTGATATTGGCCATCCCGTTAACGAACTTATTAATAACGATATACCCGTAACGCCGCCATCAATAAATTCATTAGGTATTAAAAAGCCTTTTAAGCCAAAAGCCGCGCTGGTTATACCTGCGGCAACCATAATTAACCTAATTGCTTCTTTGCTCCAATTTATCCTCTTATTTTTCATAGCCATAATTATTGGTTATAGTTGAAATATAATAAAAGCTATTTAAAAAAAGTTAAAAAGGCTATTTACTATTTGTAAATAGATATCGGAGAAGTTTTGATACTGAATAAAAAACTTTTACCCACACTGATCTTTACATTCTTATCGACAAGCATTGCTTTGATAAGTTCGTCTGATTTTAAGGCTTCGTACAAATCGCGGGCTACCGCCGAACTACTGATGTTATTGGTTAGTTTTCCATTCTCCATGGATAAATTAAACGTGTAACCTGATTTGCCCCTGTCTCCCGCTGATTCAAAATCAGTGATGTTTAATTTAAAACTTTGATCTTCGTTAACGCTTTTTTTAAGGTGTAAACGAATAACCGGGAGGTATCTTTTCCAGGTTAGTAAATATTTTCTCTCTTCCATGCTCTGCCGGTAAAGGTAATCTATATAATAGAATTAAGGATAATGTATTGCGTAATAATACTACAACTAATTATGGATGCTTAAGCTTGTAAGTTAGATTGTTGTTATTAACCGTTTTATTGAAGCGGTTGCGAATTTATAATGTATAAAAAAAGCCGCATCATTATAGCTGACGCGGCTTACTTAACGTATAATAGGATCAGTTATTTCTTTTTTACAGCGGCTTTTGTTTTCCCTTTCATGGTATTCCAATAAATGAATACGCCTCTGTTTGTTCCTGTAACCACATCAACAGCGCCGTCTTTATTTAAATCGACTGCTAAAACATCCGAACCTACACCCGAACGATTATGTATTAAATGCGGTTCAAACCGTGCCCCGCCCGGTGCTTTGGCATCACGTACGGTTTTATACCAATAAATTACCGGTGGCCCGTACGCATCAGGGTCAAGAAAAGTGTCCAGGTGCGACCAATAGCGTTTACCTGTAATAAAATCAGGGATACCATCGCCATCTATATCGGCAAATGCAGCACCATGTGCTTCGGAGAAAGTTACACCGCCCGCGTTTTTATTTTTGGTGCTATAATCATCACTTATCATGTGACGTACAAAACTTATATTTCCTTTGGCATCACGCTTTTGTTCAAACCAGGCCAAACCAAAACCATGCGCATTAAGCGTGGTTACCACATCGTTTAGTTTATCGCCGTTAACATCGTATACGCCCATGGTTGCGCCGCCATAGTTGTTGCTGCGATGAGCCATGCGCCCAAATGCCTGCGGATGGTAGGTCCACAACATTTTACCATCATCATTTTTAGGGTGTTCCCACCAACCGTTAACATTTAAAATGTCCATTAAACCATCACCATTGATATCGCCTACACCAATGCCGTGTGCATTTGCGGTACCACGTTCAGATATCGGGCGCTGTATCCATGGCTTGGTAATATCTGCCGGGTCGGGTTTGGCATAACATACCTGGCCACCCGCTCCATAAACCAGCTCGGGTTTACCATCGCCATCAACATCTTTAAATGCAGTAATTTCTGATGATATACCTTTTACAACCTGATACCTTTCCCAACGGCGTGATTCACCTTTAGGGTTAACAAATAAGGCACCGTTATTAGGCCCGCTTAAAACATCGTCCCAACCATCACCATTAAAATCATAACCGTACTGACAGTTAAATTCTGTAAATTTTGTAGATGGCGCAGCTGATGCCGCATAAGCTATCTCACGATAAGTAGTAAAATCCGGCCCATAATAGATGTAAGGACCTGCAACAATATCTGTAATACCATCATGATTAAAATCGCCTGAACCGGCAGCCCATGAATAATACATATCCTGTATATGTTGTATCTTAAAGCCTGCACCTATCTGCTCTTTAGGCATTTTTTTGATACCGGCATCCACATAGCTTAGTTCATTAAACTGCACCTCACCGGTGCCATTCACCATTAATGCTACCGGGCCATATCCTGTATCCGAATCAAGCCCCGAAGTATTCTCGCCGCTGTCATCAATGTAAGCACGTATCATATTCAGGTCGACGATACCATCAAACTGGTTCCATTGGCCGGGAACCGGTGCGGGTTCCGGGCGCGTGTAAGGCAATTTTAACGAAGCGGAACCAATTCCTCCACGTGGCGCACCCCCTGATCCTCTTTCTGGCGCCCTGCCATTTGGGTTAGGTGCCGGCGCCTGCCTTATGATACCACCTGCTGGCGGTAAAGGCTCACGTTTTATTTCTTTACCCTGTGCGTCGAGTGAAACTTTGTATGAACCCATCTCAGTACCTTTTATCGACACCATGATAGCTTTCATACCCTCATTTGTTTTTTCTAAACGGAACAAAAAGCCTACCTCGGTATTAGCATCTGTTTTAAACAAATCGCGTAAGTGAATATCTTGAAAGCTTTTATCAGCTATCAGGTAACTTGCCGAACCGTTTGCTTTGACAGTTATAATTCCGTTATTGGCTTTCCAATCGGCATTACCTAAAGTATGCCACCCGGAAAGTGATGACCCCTTGAATGTGTAGTCAGGTATAAGGGCCATGTTCCTGCCATTATAATCGCCGGACATTTCCTGTCCGAAGGAAAGGGCAGCTATGCTTATTAAAAGGATGGTTGATAAAATGCGTTTCATATTCTATAGTTTTTGGTTCATTTATTAGTTTTAAGTATCGGTTTATTTCTTTTTATCTGGCAATGAAAACACCATATATCCCGGCGGATATGCTCCGGGATCTTTTGAGTGATCTTTTGTTGCGATATTATAGGCACCCATTGCCGAAACTACGATATATTGTTTACCATTAATCTCGTAGGTAGACATCATGCCATCGGTATCTTTTGATAAGGTGAACGACCATAACAGTTTACCGTTATCAGCATCAAAAGCATATAACATACCGCCTTTTGAAGTAGCAAATAAAATTCCGGTTGAGGTAACTATCATCCCTTTACGCTGAGAACCTTCAGGAATGCCCATGTTTTCTTGTCCCGGTTTTAACGGAATACGCGCGTCCTGGCCCAATCCTTTTTTCCACTTAATTTTGCCTGTATTTAAGTCATAAGCAGTTATGGTTGACCATGGCGGGGTAACCAAATCTGTATTTGCCAAACCATAAGCGGTTTCGTATTCATCTTGGGGGTGTGGCACCCCATCGGGATAAGCCCTCATTAATTTACCCGGCCGCTGTGCATTAAACGCTACTGCCGCAGGTGCGCCTCCCGAAGCTACCACGGGGCCATCAGGGGTCGTGGTTCTTCCTGTATTAAAACCGCGTCCTCCAAAATTTGCGGGCGGTCCTTGCGAAATTATACCACCTAAAAAACGATAGATGGAAGTCATTGTACCTTCGTCCACATGTACAAATGCCGGCATTTGCCCCTTACCATTTGTTACAACGTTTTTAAAAACATCCAAAGTTATACGACCGCCTATATTTGCTAATGCGGGCCCAATGCCGCCCTGACGGTTAGTACCGTGACAGCTTTGACAATTTTCTACATAAAAAGTTTGTGCCACCGATGCTGCCGCCGCAGATAGCGGTGCTGACGTTGGTTTTACAACCTTATTCAATTTATAGATGGACGCATGATCCTTTGAAGCCACGTAAACAATACCCTTTTTTGGATTTGATGCCGTATTGCCCAAATTGGCTCCGCCCGTAGCACCGGGCATAGCTATAACTTCATATTTATCTGATAGTGGTGTAAATAACCCTGATTTTGCCGCGGCTACTCTCCTTTTCATTGAATCTGTTTTGGCTGCGTCCCAAAACGGATTTAAATCATCAACGGTAACTGTTTGCCGGTTATACGGAGGAATAACCGTGGGGAAGGGCTGTGTAGGCCAGGCTTGTTCGCCGGGCATGTTACTTGGTGGTACAGGACGCTCTTCAATTGGCCATAACGGTTGGCCGGTTACGCGATCAAATACATATAAAAATCCTTGTTTAGTAGCTACAGCAACGGCATCAACCATTTTTCCGTTGTGTTTAACAGTTATTAGCTGAGGTGCGGCAGTTATATCATAATCCCAAAGATCATGGTGTGTTGTTTGAAAATGCCATAAACGCTTACCTGTACGGGCATCAAGCGCTAAAATACAATCGCTAAACAGGTTGGCTCCTATCCTGTCGGCACCATAATAATCATACGTAGGCGAGCCCAACGGAAAATAGGCTATGCCACGTTTCTCATCTACCGATATCTCTCCCCAGGTATTTACCCCTCCTACATATTTATAGGCATCTTTCGGCCAGGTTTCGTAACCCTCTTCGCCGGGTAACGGAATAGTATGAAACACCCAGGCCAATTTACCGGTTATAACATTGTAGGCCCTTAAATGGCCGGGACCCGAAAATAATGCCTCGCCGGGTGCCGATCCTAATATAATCAGGTCTTCAAAAATATGTCCGGGCGTACTTGATGCAGCACGGCTAATGCTTTCCGGATCGCGGGCAAGATCATTTTTTAAAGATATATAGCCATCTGTACCAAAGCTAAGAATGGATTTTCCGGTAAGCGCGTCAATTTCCTGTAAAGTGTTACTTAATGAAAATATCAGGCGCCTGTCCTTCCTGTCTTTACTTTCCCAATAGTTTATCCCCCGGCGCGTAATTCCATTTAAATTGGCATGTATCCATATTTCTTTACCTGTAGTAGCGTTTAATGCTACTAACGAATTGTTTTTAGCTAACACATACATTATGGTATCAACCACTATAGGGTTAAATGTATATTCAATATTATCTTTTGTGGGATAGTACCAGCTCACCTTTAACTGGGTTACATTTTTTTTATTGATCTGCCTTAACTCGGTATATTTTGATTGATCGGCACCGCCCCCGTATTGTGTCCAGGTGGTATATGGTTCAAGCGGGTTATTGCGCATCGTTTTACGCGCCATAGTACAACCAATAGTTATAGCTATTAAGCCCAATAAAATACCGCTGACGGTGATCCATATCCGCGAGGGTATTTTATGGTTGTTTCTTAAATTCATCCCTTCTTAATTTCAAATTGGTTAAGTTCAGCGCATATCATTACAATTGCCTGTTTTACAGACCATTGCAAGCATAAAAAGAAGCACTTAATAGGTTAATTGGTTTAACTTATTCAAATATAAAATATAATTGTATAAATGCCATTTTATATTAAACAGATAATGCAGAAGCTGGTGGTATCTACCTTTTATTTCTTTCAGTAATAAAAATATTACAAATCGCACATTTTATTTGAGGATATGTAAATAGCCGGGTCAAATTCTTTTTTTATAATCAGGTTTGATATGAATTTCAGTATAGAAGGCATATTATTTCACAGTAAATTTAGTTGTACCGTATATTGGATCTGTTTTACCTGCTTTAACCCCTTGCACCATAATACGGTAATCACCTTTTATATCCGATGTGAAAAAACTAAAACTCGCTTTGCCGTTTTGGTCGGTATTGATGTTGGGGTTCCAATAAACGGTCGACATTAATTGCGGTTCAACAGGAAAATCTTTATCATAATCAGGTAATGTAAAGGTAATCGGGATATAAATCTTCTTGATCATGTCCGGATACCAGATATTTTCGCACCCTCTATAAATAACATGTCTGTTTACCTTAGATTCCATATCTATCACAGCGTATGTTTTTCCTTGTTCAGGTTTATGATTTCCCGCTGAGCCGGGTGGGTGCAAGGGGCAATTTAAAATATCATTTTCACATACATAATCATCGCAATTAGCCGACCAAAAATCACCTACAGAGGTCACCCGATTTTTAATTTTCACCTCGCCCAATTCATGAATATCATTAAAATTGGTTTTTGAAGGTCCTGTTTTGGTTTGAATTGTAGTAATTGTATTAAACATTTCGGGATCATTTAATATAGATCCGGTTAATATCTTATTATCAAATGCCACATCCTCATTATTATATTTTATCTGATAACTTTCTCTAAATTTAGTTCCACCGGCCCATTGCAACTCCTTATCCCTTGTAGTAAATAACGCATTTGAGGGAATATTAAATACGCCTTTAGCATCAATAGCTATATTAAATTTTTCTGATCCCCCCAGAAGCTGCCATCCTGTTAGACTGATGTTGGTACCCAACGGCAAAATTGTACCTTTTATACCATCTGTGTTATCAATTAATTTAGGTAACCCCTTTTGTTTATAGGCCACCACCTGGTTCCAACCGACACTTTGCCAATTGGCGGTAATTAAGATATCATCAATATTATTTTCATTGCTCTCTGTGATTATTTGGTTTGTTTTATCGGCTTTTAAAAACCTGTATTTATACGCTTGTATTATATTGCGATAATTATCTATGTCAATTCTGCCACTTGTTACTACTGACGTGGAGAGATTGGCTTGCACCGGCTTACCGGTTCTGTCTGTTGCTGCTAAAGTTACCGTTACTTTTTTACGGGTGCCATATATCTGTTCATTGGTACGGATGTCCAGGTCGTAATTTTCCTTTTTGCTCTGTTTGTTTAAAAAAAAACGCTCAGCTTTAAAGTTACCATCCCGGTCAAACAACGCCACATTTAATACATCTTTCGGCAATTCACTGCCCGGTAGCAAAACGCTTACAGAATCGTTTGTAGCAAGGTTAATGGCCTGGCTCCATAATACGCTTTCATGATTACGCAGCACCAAAAGTGCATTACCCGTATAGCCTTTGTTGTAAATAATTGCGTGTAATTCTTTATCATTTTGAAGCGACACTTTTAAACTAACACCCTTATTTTCAATTTTTGGAAAATTGTTTAATTTACTTTCGCCATTGCCGGCTACTTTTAACGTATATAAATTACCAGCTTCTGGTATTAAACTGATTATACCAATGCCATTGCTATTAGTTTGCACACTTTTTATTTCCTGCGCCCCCTTTTTTAATATTACAATAGCACTAACCGGATTATGATTAATATCTGTAGCCCTAATGGCTAACTTAGTATTCACTCCCGCTATTAAGTGACCACCTTCGGCGTAAGCATTTAATATGACCTGGTTTTCTTGAGAGTTGAGGTTGAGATTGAGTTCTGTACGATCATCATTCCTATTAAAATTTACGTTTAAGCTTAACCTTTGCCCGGGTATTAAATGAGGATATATAAAATTAATTTGCGTTTCGCCGGTAGAGTTTGTGGCAAGCTTACCTCCCTTTAAAAATTTGCCATCCACATATAATCTATAAGCCCCTTTAGCATCAGTTACTGCATCGTTACCTATATTTACTTTAACATTAATATTAACCTCTTCGCCCGGCTTTAATTTAGCGGTATCAACCACTGTGGCTTGGGCAACCATACCCCCTTTTATACTTTTTATAACATGTATGGGCTGCGTAAAAACATCCTGATCGCTAAAATTGATCATTCTATCAGTATAAGCGAATAATGTATAATTGCCCTCGCGCAATGAATCGGGTAATATCAGTTCGCCATTACCCGTCAATTTGTTCATGCCGAATTGATCGTTAATTATGAGCTTCCTGTTTTCGTCAACCAGACGAACATATATAACTTTGTTATCAGTAACCGTGCCCGAAAGCACATATGCTTTAAACCACAAAGTCTCACCGGGGGCATAAATAGTCTTATCTGTATGCAGGTATAAGGCCGTAGATGGCTGTCCCGTAGCATAATTAGCTAATTTTTGCTTTAGCGTTTCCAAAAGCCCCATATCTGTCATCGCTCCTGTTAAAAAGATTGACAACAACAAAAATGCATATAACAGGTTACGCCTCATCTAAAAAAATCAAGTCAACTAAATGTATAGTAAATTACTTATTTATCAAAAATAGTTTACATAATTACCGCCGTGCCACTTAAAATATTAGCAACAAATTTCACCCAAAAAAAATGCCTGCAATAAATTACAGGCATTTTCTTTGAACAATATTAATTTATTTGCTGGTTGGTGCTAATGTAAATATCCAGTTTACTATCAGCTTAACCTGTTCCGGAGCAAGATTTGGGTGCGCGGCCATGGCCACATCTCCCCAGTTGCCCGAGCCACCACCAATAATTTTTCTGACCAGCCTTTCCTGTATAGTATTGTCATGGGGGTACTTTTTAGCTACCTCAACAAATGCAGGGCCAATAGATTTTTCGTTTTCCTTATGACAGGTTTTACAATCCAATGTCATCATTAAAGCGCGGCCCGGTTGTGTTGAGTTTTTAATTGCAGCTTGTTGTGCCGCTATGGCATTAGCGTCATTACCTGCATAAATACTTACACTTTTATCATTGGTTGTGCCTTTGGCGCCTTTACTGTCCTTAGCGGTTACCGTTATGGTATAATTACCCTTTTTAGTATATGTGTAGGTTAAACGTGGCTGTGTAGTTACCTTTTTTATACCATTGCCTAAGTTCCATATATATGCAGCAATGGCATCATTTTCAGGGTCGGTTACCCGGGTTGTTAATTTAACGGTAAACGGCAACGTACCTGTTTCTTTGTTGGCGGTTATACTTTTTATTTCTGGAGCGCGGTTACCACCGTTATAATCTATCCTTGACAGCCCCGAATCTTTATTTTTAGTAAACCAGCCATTGCCATATTCCAGTACATATAATTTACCGTCAGGTCCCATTTCTATATCAATAGGTGCATTAAACTTAGTATCACCCATAAATGGCTCCATTTTATCGTAATCACCATTAGGTTGCAGGCTTACGGCTTTTATAAAATCGCGCATCCATTCGTAAAAAAACACCTTGCCATTATAATAGATAGGCATATTAGGGTTTTTATATTCATCAGCATTATAAACAGGTCCCGCCATTGCTGTCCTTCCCGATGATCCCACCTGTGGAAAATCTGACGATGGGCCGTAAGGGTACCAAATAAATGCAGGCTGTGCCGGTGGCAACTCCCTTAACCCGGTATTATTAGCCGAGTTGTTAAGCGGATGCTCAGGATCAAACCGTATACCTGTTTTGC
>NZ_JBDTJZ010000121.1:0-6314 GCF_039935595.1 Mucilaginibacter sp.
TATCCAGCGGTAGTTTAATATATCCTAACTTAACCTATATAAGCGCCAATACTTATACTACAGGCACCAGCGGCACCAGTAATGGCTTTGATGCCGTAGGTAACCCAACCATGTATCTTTACCGCGAAGATATACCGCCAAACTTCTCTACCTTTATTTCGGGTAACAGCCGGGGTATTGCCAAAATTAACGCCGGATCGAGCTTTACCATTGATACCGATGGCAGCGGATTTACCATACCGGCAGGCAACGGTGTGTTGTTGTTTTTTAGGGGCGATAAAGCTACTACTGT
Source organism: Mucilaginibacter sp. (assembly GCF_039935595.1). GTDB lineage: Bacteria > Bacteroidota > Bacteroidia > Sphingobacteriales > Sphingobacteriaceae > Mucilaginibacter. The sequence goes on from NZ_JBDTJZ010000121.1 coordinate 293, forward strand.
AAATCCAACAGTAACCAGTACTGTAGCTTTGGCTACTACATTTACAGCTACGGGCTATTTAAACCAAGGCAGTATAGTTGCTAAGGATTGGTTTACGCCCACGCAGTCTATTTTGTCCTATACACCGGCCACACCGGTATCTGTGCAGGGTTTTAACCTGTTAGGTAATCCTTATGCCAGTTCAATTGACTGGGAAGTGATGACCGGCGGCACTAACATCAGCAATACTATTTGGGTATATAACCCAAAATATAAAGCTTACGCTGTATATGTTCGCGGCAATGGCGGAGTTGGAACCAGCTCCGATGGTTCAACATCTAATATTATACCAAGCGGACAGGGCTTTTATATTAAAACTACAGGCGCTTCGCCGGCATTTACTTTTACCGAAGCGCATAAATCAAGCACACAAGTACCGGCAAGCAATTTAATGTTATCGGCAGCGCCAACTAATGCTGCAACTGCAAATCAATATTTACGTATAGTTTTATCGCAAGACTCATTAAACAGGGACGATGCCTTATTATTCTTCAGATCGTCAGCCAGTCCTGATTATTTGATAAACGAGGACGCCGAATATTTAAAAGGTCTTAGCCTGGTTAATATGTCTACACGGTCTGGCGATAACCATAACCTGGCTGTTAACCAAATGCCTTTCCCGGCAATCAGGCAGCAAATTGGCTTAAATGTAAATGTTACCAATAGCGGCACTTACAAATTAGATCTGTCGGAGGCTAAGAATATACCGTCCAGGTACAAAATATTCCTTACTGATGCTTATAAAAAAGATTCGGTAGATATTAAAACACAACCCATTTATACTTTTAACGCCAACATTGCCGATACCACTACATTTGGCTCAGCGAGGTTCCATTTAGTTATAGGCCAAAATCCTGATTCGGCTTACCGTTTAGTTGAGCTTAAGGCCGTGAAATCTTTTTCGGGTGTTAGCCTAATATGGAAAACCGCGAATGAATTAACCAACGTTAACTTTACTATTGAACGCAGTAATGACGGCGGCGCAACCTATTCATTAATAGGTGCCATGGCTTCTAACGGCTTAGGTACTTATTCGTTTGTTGATAAATCGCCGCAAGCCGGGGTAAATATCTATCGCTTAAAACAGCAAGATATTTATGGCGGCTTAAGTTATTCTAAGGTTTCTATTAATTATTCAACAGGGAATAACACAGGCATAAACTCGGTAAGCGTTTATCCTAATCCTGCCAGTTCAAATATTAAATTAACTATTGCCGAAATAGCAAAGGCTATACCTGATAATACTTTACCTGATTATACCATAAGTGTAACCAACAGCAGGGGTAATGTGATCAAATCTGTATCAACAGATCAGCCGGAGAGGTGGCAGGCTGATATAAGTTCGTACGTTCCGGGCATGTATTTTTTAAGAGTTATTAATAATAATACAAAAACTGTTGTTGGAAATAGTAAATTTGTAAAATTATAATGTATTGTATATGTGCGGGATGAACATAAAAAAAATTAAAGTATCCGGTTTACTTTTAGCTTTATTATTGCTTACTACTGGTGTGTATGCGCAGGATTGCGCAGATGGCCCGGGTTTACCCGGTGTTGACGTGGATGCCGCAACAAACCAATGCCCTATTGATACCTGGGTAATTGTTTTGGTTATAGCCACATTGGCTTTTGCCACCTACAATTTATATCAAAAACAAAAAGCGCAACGCGCCTTATAAAAATAAATAATACAAAAAAAGGCCCGACATAATCATAATATTATGGCGGGCCTTTTTGTATATATATATTGAATTTATCTTTTTATGATGAATGGGTTGGCATAAACCTTTGTTGTCTTCTGTCGCCGCTGCCACCTGCCGGAGGCGCTGATGACGGTGCCAGGCTCAGTTGCTCTAACACACCATTTACTACTTTAGGCAGATCGTCAACATCCTTTTGCGGATTATGATGCACCTCGCCTACGCCAAAACCACGCCAAACTACTTGCCTGGTGCGGCGGTCAATAAGGTCGATAATAATAGTGCCTTCTTTATAATGCTCTTTGCCCATGCTTAATGCACCACCATACATAAACGGATCGCCATAAGCGTAGTAATAAGGGCGGTAACCCCATGCATCCCAGCCTCCCCAGCCATAGCCAAGTCCGAAGCCAAATCCCGGATAACCTCCCCAGTCATAGCCATAACTTGGATAATAATAGGTACGGGTACCACGGCCAACCTGGGTTGAATAGCTGATTAGCAGATCAGGGTTGCGTTGTTGTAATTTTAAACCTTTGCCAACCAATGCTTGGGTAGCCGCATCCTTTATTTTGGCATCGGCAACCATATTATTGTCTTTACTGTTGTTATCCTCATTGCCCATAGGCATCCAGGCAAATGAGCGGTAATTACTTAAATTGGTTCTGTTAAGCCCTGCAACATAATAGTTGTAGCTGGTGCAGGATGATAAGCCGGATATGACCAATACGATCATCCCTAAAAAGATTGATTTTTTCATAGCTCCCTTAAATATATTGTTAGACAAACGACCTGCAAAAGGTTTAATAGCAGTTAAATTAAATCTAACAAAAAACGCGCCTTAATTTCGCAATTAAGACGCATTTTTTAATGTTTTAGTATTATCAGATGCTATTTTAATCCGGCTTTAATGCCGGGATAATTATAATAGGTCAAAACCAATATCTTTCCTAAAATACATACCGTCATAATATATACGGCTGGCATCGGCAGTGGCCTGCTGTAAGGCATCAAATAGGTTATCCTGTAATGAGGTTATGGCCAGCACGCGCCCGCCTGTAGTTTTTACCTCGTCCATATCATTAAGCCCTGTACCGGCATGAAAAACATGCGATTCGCGCACATTCTCCATACCTGTAATTACTTTATCTTTCAGGTACTCGCCGGGGTAGCCACCGGCAACCATCACTACAGTTGCTGCAACTTTGCCGGATAATACCAATTCTTTCTCGTTCAAATTCCCTTCGGCTACGCCTAATAACAGCTCCACAAAGTCCGATTCTATCCTCGGCAACACGCTTTCAGTCTCCGGGTCGCCCATGCGGCAGTTATATTCTATCATATATGGGTCGCCGTCGCAGTTCATCAATCCTATAAAAATAAATCCTTTGTAGGGTATGCCCTCCTGTTTCAAACCTTCAATGGTTGGAATGATAATCCGTTGCTCTACTTTATTTAAAAACGCTGCATCAGCAAACGGCACCGGCGAAACCGACCCCATACCCCCGGTATTTAACCCGGTATCGCCTTCGCCAATACGTTTATAATCTTTGGCCGATGGTAGTATTTTATAATTGTTGCCATCTGTTAAAACAAAAACAGAAAGCTCAATACCCTGCAAAAATTGTTCGACCACCACTTTCGAGCTGGCATCACCAAACTTGGCGTTGGTAAGCATATCAACCAGTTCTAATTCTGCTTCTTGCAAAGTTAGGCATATCAATACACCCTTTCCGGCAGCCAATCCGTCAGCTTTTAATACAATAGGTAAGCCAATAGTTGGCAAATACGCTAACCCTTCTTGTACAGTATCGCGGGTAAAGGTTTCTGATTTTGCGGCTGGGATATTATGGCGTGCCATAAACTGTTTTGAAAAATCCTTACTACCTTCCAGTTGCGCGCCCTGCTGCTGCGGACCAATAACCGGGATGTTTTTAAGCTCGGCATCTGCCAGAAAAAAATCATGCACTCCCCTAACCAATGGCTCCTCGGGGCCAACCAGCACCAAATTAATGTTATGGGCTAAAACCGCCTGTTTAATACCGGCAAAATCGTTTACGCCAATGTTTAAGTTGGTACCGTATTGGCCGGTGCCGGCGTTACCGGGGGCAATAAAAAGTTGCTGGCATTTGGGGCTTTGCGATAGTTTCCAGGCAAAGGCGCTTTCCCTTCCGCCCGAACCAAGGATCAGGATATTCATGCGGCAAAGATAGTCAGCCCCCTCTAAACGGCAAAGCCTTCATGAACACAATTGAAAAGAAATAATATTATGAATAATCTCCCCCTGTTGGGGAGACTTTTTTTAAAGTGTTTTATGTTATACTTTTAAACAAGATTATATTTATAACATGTCGAAAAGATTAGATAAGTACAGGCGATTACCCGTTTTTAAAAAGGCAGAAGAGTTACTTGAAATTGCTGAAGTTATAGGGGCAACCCTTAAAAACGATACTAAAAGCGAACATTTTGCAGGTGAGATAGTGGGCAATGCCTTGCTGATACAAGTGAAAGTTGCAGGAGCTGAAGGCAGTAGTTTATATTCATTAAAAATGCAGAATGCAGTACTAATAAAATTTGCAGTACATGATATGTTTAACGCGGTGAGCGCATCTGCAATGATGGATATGCACGATGAAGATTATGTTGATTTGATGCGTGAAAAAGTTGAAGAATTTAGAATAGAGTTTGTTAAATGGATAAGAAGCTTTGATAAAACACACGATATACCTGATAATTGGGCCATTCGTTTTGATACCAGCACACCCGAGCAGGAAAAACTGGAAGAGCTAATGTTTGATGATGACAAATTTATGGATGACTTTGATGACGATGATTTTGATGATAACGAGGATGATAAAACAACCCTCTAATCACTAATTAACTAATCAACTAATCACTATAAATTGTACCTTTACCTGCCATAATGGCCTCAAAATTGCGATGGCGCAATTGTTGAGATTAGCGGGGTTATATCAATTATAATATGTTAGATTTTATAAATAAACTTTTTGGAAGCAAATCAGACAGGGACGTTAAAAGCATAATGCCTTTAGTTGAAAAAATAAAGGACGAATATGCAAAACTTGACCAACTGAGTAATGACGACCTACGAGCCAGGACCATAGATTTTAAAGAAACTATTAACCAGGGTCTTGCCCAAATTGATAGTGAGATACAGGCCATTAAAGCCGAGGTTGAAGATGCCGGGCTGGAAGTAAGCAAAAAAGTTGAACTATATACTCAACTGGACAAGCTGGAAAAAGACCGCAATAAAGAGCTGGAAGAAATACTGTTACGTATTTTACCCGAAGCCTTTGCCGTGGTTAAAGAAACCGCGCGCCGGTTTACTGAAAACGCTACCGTTGAGGTTACCGCAACAGAGTTTGACCGCAACCTTGCTGCACGCAAAACCAACGTGGTAATAAAAGGCGATAAAGCCATACACCATAATAAATGGCTGGCAGCCGGTAATGAAGTTACCTGGAACATGGTACATTATGATGTGCAGCTAATTGGCGGTATTGTATTGCACCAGGGTAAAATTGCTGAGATGGCAACGGGCGAGGGTAAAACGCTGGTAGCCACCCTACCCGCATACCTAAATGCAATTGCCGGACAAGGTGTACATATTGTAACGGTAAATGATTACCTGGCCCGACGTGACTCGGAATGGATGGGACCATTATATGAGTTTCATGGCCTGTCAGTAGATTGTATTGATGCGCATGAGCCAAACTCGGAAGAAAGACGTGCCGCGTACATGGCCGATATAACTTTTGGCACCAACAATGAGTTTGGTTTTGATTACCTGCGTGACAATATGACACGCAGCCCTGAAGAATTGGTACAACGCAAACTGCATTATGCCATGGTGGATGAGGTTGACTCGGTTTTAATTGACGATGCCCGTACGCCTTTAATCATATCAGGCCCTATACCACGTGGCGATGAGCACGAGTTTCATGAGTTAAAACCACGTGTTGAACGCCTGGTTAACGCGCAAAAAAATTATGTTAACGGCGTATTGAACGAAGCTAAAAAATCCATCGCCGAAGGCAAAACAGGTGTTGAAGAAGGTGGTTTGGCCTTGTTACGTGCCTTTAGGGGGCTGCCCAAAAGTAAAGCCTTAATTAAATATTTAAGCGAGGGTGCCAATAAGCAAGTATTGTTAAAAACAGAAAACTACTACATGCAGGACCAAAACAAGGAAATGCATAAAGTTGATGCCGAACTATTTTTTATAATTGACGAAAAAAACAACTCGGTTGAGCTGGCCGAAAAGG
>NZ_JBDTJZ010000122.1:0-3151 GCF_039935595.1 Mucilaginibacter sp.
AAAAACATCGGGGCGGGGGGTGGGCTGCAGGCCAATTATGTTGGTGTAAAACTCGCGCGCTTCTTCCAGTCTTTCCGGAGCTACACAGATGTTGATATGGTCGGTACGTTTAAAATGTATCATGATAAACAAAAGTATGATATTCTTTCTCAACCTTGTCATTTCGAACATAGTGAGAAATCTATACACGCGCAATTCCGAACGCGAGCATAGATTTCTCCTCGTACCTCGTTCGAAATGACAAGGAGAGTTTTTATCTTTAAAAATTAAAAATAGCATATGCCAACTGCCAACTCAAAACTGCCAACTCAAAACATAAAACGCTGCTCCTGGTGCGGAAACGACGAGCTATATATGAAATACCATGATGAAGAATGGGGACGAGAAGTACATGACGATAAAGTATTATTTGAATTTTTGGTGCTCGAATCGGCACAAGCAGGCCTGAGCTGGATAACCATTTTGCGCCGCCGCGAAAATTATCGCAAGGCCTTTGCCAATTTTGACATACATAAAGTGGCCGCCTTTACTGATGAGGACGCAGAGCGTTTAATGCAGGACGCAGGCATCATCCGCAACCGCTTAAAAATACAATCAACCATTACTAACGCACAAAATTTTATCAAGGTACAGCAAGAGTTTGGCTCGTTTGATAAATACCTGTACAGCTTTATGCCCGGTGGTAAACCCATTAATAACACCGGCAATAAACTACCCGCAAGCACCCCCATATCCGACGCGATAAGCAAGGACATGAAAAAGCGCGGCTTTAAGTTTTTTGGCACCACCATTTGTTACGCGCACATGCAGGCAACAGGGATGGTAAATGATCATATTGATGGGTGTTCTTTTAAATAGCACCCGTTTTAACTCACCCCGACTTGCTTCGCTCGTCGACCCTCTCTGCTACGCAAAGAGGGAAAAGAAAAAAATCCCCTCTCTAGCAAAGAGAGGATGGCCGAGCGAAGCGATGGTCGGGTGAGTTGCGCCGCATTGCCTGAACCACAGATTTTATTTGATTTCACAGATTTTATTAATCGCTCAACATAAATTGTATTTTTGAGAAATCGGTGCAATCAAACCCATCGGTGCAATCACAATCATGAAAAAACTATTTCTTTTAGATGGCATGGCCCTTATTTACCGGGCGCATTTTGCTTTAAGTAAAACGCCGCGTTTTACATCGGGCGGGTTAAATACTTCGGCGGTTATGGGTTTTACTAATACCCTGCTGGATGTGCTTAAAAAAGAGAAGCCAACCCATATGGCCGTAGTTTTTGATACCGCCGCACCCACCGAACGCCATACCGATTTTGCGGGCTATAAGGCCCACCGCGAAAGCATGCCCGAAGATCTTTCGGCAGCGTTGCCTTATATTTTTAAACTGGTTTTAGGCTTTAATATCCCGGTAATTACTTCGGATGGTTTTGAAGCTGATGATATCATCGGCACCCTGGCCAAAAAAGCCGAGCAAAAAGGCTACCAGGTTTATTGCATGACCCCCGATAAGGATTTCGCTCAACTGGTATCTGACAATATTTTCATCTACAAACCCGCGCGTATGGGTAATGAGATGGAGATATTGGGTGTTAAGGAAGTGTTAGCCAAATGGGAAATTGAACGCCCGGAACAGGTAATAGATATTTTGGGCCTTTGGGGTGATGCGGTGGACGGTATACCCGGCATCCCTGGTGTAGGCGAAAAAACCGCCAAGCTACTGATCAAACAATATGGTAGCGTCGAAGAAATAATTGCCCATAGTCACGAGCTAAAAGGCAAACTAAGAGAGAACGTGGAAACCTTTGCCGAGCAGGGCCTGATGTCGAAAAAACTGGCGACTATCAATTTAAATTCGCCTGTTGAACTGGATGAGGCCGGGCTGGAAATGTGCGACCCAAGTCGTGAATTGTTGGAGCCATTATTTGCGGAGTTAGAATTCAGAACGCTGGGCCGCCGCGTATTTGGCGAAGACTTTAGCATCACCGAAATAAAAGCAACATCGGCCGGTACGCAGATAGATCTATTTGGCGCACCTGTTGCCGAAGGGCGTACCACTATGACAGTTGACGTGCAGGATATTGGCACGTCCGAACAACCAACCGCTTCAAAAAACATCAATAACGTTGCGCATACTTATTACCTGGCCGATACTAAAGAGAAACGCGCCGAACTCATTGCGCAGCTACAACAACAACAAAGCTTTTGCTTTGATACCGAAACTACCGGAACCGATGCCAATAATTGCGAGTTGGTAGGCTTATCGTTCGCCATAAAACCTACCGAGGGCTGGTACATACCCGTACCTGCAGATGAAGCAGAAACCCGCAGCATTGTTAATGAGTTTAAAGCGGTATTTGAAAACCCGGCCATCGGTAAAATAGGCCAAAACATTAAGTTTGATATCCTGATGCTGAAATGGTATGGTGTTGATATGCAGGGCGACCTGTTTGATACCATGATGGCGCATTACATTATTGACCCGGATACCCGGCATAATATGGATATCCTGTCGGAAAATTACCTGGGTTATAAGCCCGTATCCATAACCGAACTGATAGGTGCCAAGGGCAAGAATCAGGGTAGTATGCGCGATGTGGAGATAGAAAAAATAAAAGAATATGCCGCCGAGGATGCCGACATCACCCTGCAATTAAAAAACATTTTTGTGCCCCAAATAAAGCAGGTAGGCGCCGAAAAGCTGCTGCACGAAATGGAGAACCCGCTGATATATGTGTTGGCGGATATTGAATTTGAGGGGGTAAAAATTGACCATGATACGCTGCGCGAGTTCTCTAAAGACCTGGAAACCGATATAGCCAAGCTTGAAAAAACGGTTTACGAAAAAGCGGGCGTGCGTTTCAACATCGCCTCACCAAAACAACTGGGCGAGGTGTTGTTTGAAAAGCTGATGCTTGATCCTAAAGCCAAAAAAACCAAAACCGGTCAGTATCAAACCGGCGAGGATGTGCTGTTATCATTAGCCTCAAAAAGTGATATTGTGCGCGATATTTTAGATTACCGCCAGCTGCAAAAACTAAAATCTACCTATGTAGATGCCCTGCCGCAAATGGTGAACGCAAAAACCGGGCGTGTGCATACCTCCTACAACCAGGCGGTAGCGGCAACCGGGCGTTTAAGCTCAACCAATCCA
>NZ_JBDTJZ010000123.1:0-6113 GCF_039935595.1 Mucilaginibacter sp.
CAATGCTCCATGTTCTGTACTGTTTTGCCCCACCAAATACCTTGGCAGTAGACATGTCAGCCGACGTCTTAGTTGTATCTGTAGTCGTAGTTTGTGCATTAACAATACTTACGGCCATCAAAGTTACAACTGACAATGCGACTGTTTTCTTTAATGTAGAATAGTTCATAGTTTTAAGATTAAACAATTTTTTTAATTGTGATTTTTTCCAAAATTAGTAATTATGTTTGAAACGATAACCAAATACTGTTCCAAAAGTTATAATTATTATACAAATAAATAAAAAAAACCATTTGTATATTGAAACTATTGAAATACTTATGAAATATTTACCAATCGAAAATAATTTATTTACAATTAATAGAAATAATTTCGTTTCACGAATAAAGGCCAATTCAATAGCGCTATTTTATTCAAATGACGAATTTCCGAGAAGTGGCGATCAGAATTTTATATTTAAGCAAAACCCTGACTTTTTTTACCTGACAGGCATTGACCAGGAACAAAGTATACTGCTTTTATTTCCGGATTGTCCTAATTCTCTATACAAAGAAGTACTTTTTTTAAGACAAACCAACGAACATATAGCTATTTGGGAGGGCCATAAATACACAAAAGAGGAGGCCAAAAAGTCATCAGGTATACAAAATGTTTATTGGCTGAGCGATTTTAACAACATTTTGCATAGTATAATTAACTATGCGGAGAATGTATATATCAATACCAATGAGAACGACCGCTACGCACAATCAGTACCGTACCGGGATATCAGGATGCTGGAAGAACTTAGGTTAAAATATCCGTTGCATAATTATGAACGGTCGGCACCCATAATGCGCGATCTGCGGCCTGTAAAATCGGCTATTGAAATTGAACTGACCAAAAAAGCCTGCGCTATTACCCGCGACGCTTTTAAGCGGGTGTTAAAATTTGTTAAACCCGGCGTAACTGAATATGAAATTGAGGCCGAAATAATACATGAATTTATTAGGCAAGGCGCAACCGGCCATGCTTACAGCCCCATTATTGCATCAGGTAAAAACGCGGTTGTGCTGCATTATATTGATAACAACCAGGTTTGTAAAGATGGTGAAGTAATATTGTTTGATTTTGGTGCCGAATATGCCAATTACAATGCCGATATGAGCCGCTCAATACCGGTAAATGGCCGTTTTACCAAACGCCAGCTTGATGTATATAACGCTGTTTTACGTGTTATGCGCGCCGCCACTAAAATGATAGTAACAGGCACTGTTTGGAACGACTATCACGACGAGGTAGGGAAAATAATGACAAGCGAACTTATTGAGCTTGGACTGTTAAAAAAGCACGAGGTTGAAAAACAGGACCCCGCCATGCCGCTGTATAAAAAATACTTTATGCACGGCACATCGCACCATTTAGGTTTAGATGTACACGATTTTGCCAGCCGCTATAAACCATTTGAGGTTGGCAACCTGCTAACGTGCGAACCGGGCATTTATATACCTGAGGAGGGTTTAGGCATAAGGCTGGAAAACAATATCCTGATAACCGCTGATGGTAATGTTGACCTAATGGCCGATATACCCATTGAAGCGGAGGAAATAGAGGATTTGATGAATAGTTGATAATTTCGGATTTTCGATTTCCGATTTAATATTTTAATCGGTTAACCATTATGATGACAAGTGTTCGCCGTGTTTGTATTTCGCTAAACCGAACACCCCAATAATTTGATATGATCTATCCTGAAAATAATATTCTTATAAAATGGGGCTTTCAGGCGTATGCGCGCTTTATTGTTAGGCGAAATTTTAGTCATATTAGCTTTAACACAATAACTATAGATAAAAATAAACCTGTATTATTAATAGCCAATCACTCGGGTTTTTGGGACGGCTTTTTAATGTATAATATTAACTATAAATTGTTTAAAAAGAAGTTTCATACTATGTTGCTGGAGCGTACGGCCAAACGCCTGCCTATACTTAAATATGGAGGCGCTTTTTCTGTTAAAAAAAACTCCAGGGATATTATTACATCATTAAACTTTGCATCGCAATTATTAAATGATGCCGAAAATTTGGTGCTTATATTTCCGCAGGGTAAACTTTATTCTAACTTTATTACCAAAGTTGAGTTTGAAAAAGGGATAATGAAAGTGCTTGAGCAAGCCGCAGGTAAATTTCAACTCGTATATTCGGCTATGTTTATTGAATATTTTACAAACAAAAAACCACAGGCAAATATTTATTTAAAACATATTACCGATGCTGAATTTACCGATATACAGCAACTACAAGCAAGCTACCAACTGCATTATGATGATGCCAGGCAACAACAAATCCAAATAGTTATATAAAGTGATCATTGTTATAGCCGCCACTTTTTTCTTTATTATTTTGCGGTTTTCAGTAACCCTGTTTAATTTTTTATCAAACCCCAAGCTGCACCGTGTAGCCAAACAATATACAGATAAGGTATCTATTTTAATTCCGGCGAGGGATGAGGCTGATAATATACTGGCACTATTGCAATCTATCAATAATCAGGATTACCCGCATTATGAGGTTATTGTATTGGATGATGATTCAACTGACCAGACCTATAATATAGTTGCGGACTTTGCCGCCAAACACCCGCAATTTAAAATAATAAAAGGGGCTGAACTACCGCATTACTGGCTGGGTAAAAATTACGCCTGCTACCAACTGGCCGAACAGGCAACCGGAAATTTATTTTTATTTTTAGATGCCGACGAAAAAATAAGTAACGGATTGATAAATAGTGCTCTGCACCGTATGTATCAGCGTAAGCTTAGTTTGTTAAGCTTATTTGCTAATCAGGAAATGCACTCGCCCGGCGAAAAACTGGTAGTACCATTAATGCACTATATTTTGTTGAATTTATTGCCGCTACAGTTGGTGTATTTGGTTAAAAGCGCGGCAGTAGCCGCGGCAAGCGGGCAGTTTATGTTATTTAATGGTGCAGACTACCGCAAAAACCAATGGCACCAACAGGTTAGTTACAAGGTGGTAGAGGATGTTGAAATAATGAAACTGGTAAAAGCCTCCGGTTATAATGGCGAAGCTCTGTTGAGTAATAACATGGTAACTTGCCGCATGTACAAAGGTTATAAAGAGGCTGTAAATGGGTTTAGCAAAAACTTTTTGGCGGCATTTAATTATAACATATTTGGCTTTTTAATATATATTTTGCTGGTTATTGCCGGCCCCATGATAGTTATGATGACCTTTGATTTTCAGTTGATATTCCTAATGGCCGGGCTAATTATACTTACCCGTATTATGATATCACTTTCAGTTAAACAAAATGCAATGTATAATGTAATTTTGCACCCGGTACAAATGTTTAGCTTAACGCTTATTGCATTTACTGCTATACAAAAGCATCTTACTAAAACCAACGTATGGAAAGGACGAAAAATATAATATGGCTCACCGTACACATATCGCAATAGTATTAATTATCTTGTTTCATCTGGTAGGGCTGGCAGGTGTTTTTATTCCTGAACTTAAGCCGCTTATGCTGCAAATAGTGCCCTGGCACTTACTGCTCATGTTTTTGTTGCTACTTTTTACACACCGAACTATTAATGGCCGCTTTATAGTTTTTTTTATACTGATATTTATTATCGGTTTCGCGGCCGAGTGGGTTGGTGTACACAAAGCCTGGCTGTTTGGCAATTATGCCTATGGCGACACCCTTGGTATAAAATGGCAGGGTATACCCTTAATAGTAGGTATTAACTGGTTTTTACTTACTTACAGTACGGGAGTTTTGCTGCAGCGTGTTGCTGTTAAAAGTTTGTTTGCAAGGCTGTTTTATGGCGGTATATTATTAACCCTGCTTGATTTTTTAATTGAACCTGTAGCCATACGCGACCATTACTGGCATTGGGCCGGCGGCAGCGATATCCCCCTAAAAAACTATGTTACCTGGTTTGTTTTAAGCGCCATCATGCTTTTTATTTTCGAAAAGTTCCGCTTTAAAAAGCAGGGGTTAGCCGGGCCTGTATTGCTTATAGCACAGTTTGTTTATTTTGTTTTTCAGTTTTAAAAGATCTGTATTAGTTATCGCAATCCTTATTGCCAACAAACATAATCATATCATATAATCAGTTGATCCTATAAATCTTAGTTCTTTTTGCTGTAAATTTGTTAAATAATGGGAGCATTAAACTTACAGGTTAGTATTGACAGGGATTCGGGCTTTTGCTTTGGCGTGGTTTACGCCATTGATATGGCAGAAGAGATACTTGAGGAAGACGGTTACCTGTATTGCCTGGGCGATATTGTTCATAATGACGAAGAGGTTGACCGGCTTAAAGCAAAGGGGCTACGGATAATTGAACACGAAGCGCTAAAAAATCTATCTAACGAAAAAGTACTGATACGTGCACACGGTGAAGCTCCCGAAACCTACAAAACCGCTTTAGAAAATAACATAACACTAATAGATGCCTCATGCCCGGTAGTGCTAAAACTACAAAACCGCATTAAAACATCCTTTGACCGTAAAGAAAAAATATTGATTTTTGGCAAACACGGTCATGCCGAAGTTATAGGGTTGCAGGGTCAAACCAATAATGAGGCCCTGGTTTTTCAGGATATTGCCGAACTGGACAATGTAGAACTACCGCATAATATTACCCTTTACAGCCAAACTACCAAAAGCATGGAGAAGTTTTACAACGTAAAGGACGAACTAATTGCCCGTGGCTATGAACTAAATGCTAATGATACCATTTGCAGGCAGGTATCAAACCGGGATAAGGACCTGCCTGAATTTGCCCGCCGGTTTAACAAAATTGTATTTGTATCTGGCGTAAAATCGTCAAATGGCAAGGTGCTTTTTGAGGTTTGTCGCAAACATAATCCTCAAACTTATTTTGTTTCATCAATCAGCGAATTAAAGCCTGATATGTTTTCTGCAGGCGACACTATTGGTATAGCAGGCGCAACATCAACCCCTATGTGGCTTATGGAAGAAGTAAAAGCCGCACTGGAAAAATATTAACAGCACGCTATTTGCTGTATAGGCCACAGTTATGCAAAAAAAAGTATCACCCATTGGCTTATTAATTGCGCTTATAGTGCTGGGTTGCTGGGCAACATCAACCATCTTGTTAATGCAGTGGCCGGTTAATTATAAAAATCCGCTGGTTTATTTTTTTGTGCTGCTACAAATGCACCTGTATACAGGCCTCTTTATAACCGCGCATGATGCTATGCACGGCACCATATCATCCAATAAAACAGTTAATAATTTAATAGGTTATACCTGCACTTTTTTTTATGCGCTGTTTTGGTACCCTAAATTGTATACCAAACATCATCAGCATCATAACCATGTACATACAGCCGCCGATCCTGATTATCATCAGGGTAATTTTTGGAACTGGTACTGGCGGTTTATACGCAACTATCTATCAATCTGGCAGGTAGTGGCAATGGCCTTATTATTTAATATTTTAAAGTTATGGCTACCGCAGGCTAATCTGCTGCTTTATTGGGTAGCACCTGCCTTGTTAAGCACCTTGCAGCTATTTTATTTTGGTACTTATCAGCCGCATAAAGGCGAACATGATAACAAGCATCAATCGCGCAGCCAACGTAAAAATCATTTGGCCGCTTTTTTTAGCTGTTATTTTTTCGGGTATCATTACGAGCATCATGATTCGCCGGATACGCCGTGGTGGCGGTTGTGGAAGAAAGTCTAATTTTTATGTAATATGTATTTCCTTTATAGGGGGTTAACTAGTTTTGTGTTACTTTTGCGACCAATATTATGGCAAAAAAAGGAGTTTTACTGGTAAACCTGGGTACACCGGACAGTCCGCAAACTGCGGATGTGCGCAAATACCTCGGTGAGTTTTTAATGGACGAACGGGTAATTGATGTTAACCCGGTGTTGCGTACTTTTTTGGTAAAAGGTATTATTGTGCCGTTCCGGTCGCCAAAATCTGCCAAATTGTATAAAGCTATATGGAACGACGAAACCGGCTCGCCACTGTTGCATTACAGCAAATTACAGCATCAGGCATTACAACAGCGCTTGGGTGATGAATACCAGGTGGAGCTGGCTATGCGCTATCAAACCCCTTCAAT
>NZ_JBDTJZ010000124.1:0-11288 GCF_039935595.1 Mucilaginibacter sp.
TAGGGTGGTCAAGGTAAACTATATTACCGCCGCCGCCTACCTGTACATGTACTCTTGATACAAAACCATCGGCAGCGGCGTGTACCGGGTAGCCTTTGCGCTGGTTGGTCCTGAAATCGAGTCCGGCGTGAAAATGACCGGGCCTTAACTCGCCAAATGAGCCTGCTGTGCTGGGAGGAAGGTCAAGCGGGTATCTGAAATAATTTTGGGGGTATTGCCGTGTTTGTATGGGTGTTTGGGCATCTACAGGCAGGTAAAAAAATAAAAGTAGTAATGCAGAATATATATATTTCATTGAAAGTATAAACAGGGGCCACGCTAAACTTGTTTTAGCAGGGCATCCGTAAAATTTTGTAAACGTAAAATGCTTATTGTTATTTAATGTAAAAATCCAGCAGTTTTTCGCCTTCCAGGTAACCTTCCAGCCTATCGCCAACATTAACTTTACTTACACCCGCAGGTGTGCCGGTATAAATCAGGTCGCCTTTTTTTAGGGTGATATATTTAGATACAAAGGCTATAATAAATTCAAATGTAAAAATCAGGTCCTTCGTGTTGCCGGTTTGGCGATTTTGCCCGTTAACATCCAGTGTAAAATTAAGGTTGTACAAATCATCAAATTGCGATTTGGGCAAAAACTTACTGATAGGAGCCGAGCCGTCAAAACCTTTGGCCAGTTCCCAGGGTAGTCCTTTTTCTTTATGGCGCTGCTGTATATCGCGTGCGGTAAAGTCAACGCCCAGCGCAACCTCGTCAAAATAATTGCCTGCAAATTTTTCGCTGATATGCTTACCTTCCTTGCAAACTTTTAATACAACCTCTATTTCATGATGAATATCTTCCGAAAAATCAGGATGATAAAAAGGCTTATTATCTTTTAACAAAGCCGTATCAGGTTTCATAAAAATTACCGGGTTGGTAGTGGGCACAGGGTTGTTCAGCTCTTTGGCATGTTCGGCATAGTTGCGGCCAACGGCAATTATTTTCATAAGTATGAATTATTGAATTATCGAATTAGTGATTGCTCGTTGCCAAATTAAGCGAATAAACATGAGTTTTCAATCACTAATTCATTCAATCACTAATTATAATATTGATATTCTTTTTATTACAGATTCGGTGCCGGCAACAACACGTATAAAATAGAAGCCCTTGTTAAATTTGTTATTAATAGCATAAGGGAAACTATGTGGACCGGGTTCAACGCCAGAATAGGTTACAGCAAACACCTCGTTGCCTAAAATGTCCGTCATTTTAATACTAACGCTTGAATTGCGGGTTATAGCGTATTTTAAATTTATCTGGTCAGTAACCGGGTTAGGAGATACTTCAACACCATACAGCAACTTATCTTCGGACCTTGGTGGTGTAATATTAAGCTTAACGCTTGATATGGTACCCGCCTTTATTGGCGGCAAGCTAAAAGGCAAGCTATTTTTCTTTTTTGATTTTTTACTTAGCCAAAAATAATTGGTATCGGCTTTTGCAATAGGTGTATTAATGGTAAAGGCAAAATTCATCCATATCGCCGCGGCAATTATAAAGTTGAATGAATACGAATAAGTAAATTTTTGCCTCATAGTTTATGGGATATGCAAAAGTATAAATAAACTACGCATCAATTTCAATAGTTTGCATTTTGTAAAAAGTTTTAACAAAATTTAACAAATAGAAATTGACGTCATGTTTTAGACGAAAATGGATTATATAGGTTTAAACCAATATTTTTGATACTTTTGTCTTTTTAATCATTACTGTGTCAAATCATAAAGATCTGCAAAAACTGTCGGCCGCTGGGTTACTGATCAGTTTGGGAATAATCTACGGAGATATTGGTACCTCCCCCCTTTACGTTTTTAAAGCAATAGTTGGCGAACAACGCATATCAGACATCCTTATACTGGGTGGTGTGTCGTGTGTTTTCTGGACGCTTACCCTGCAAACCACGTTAAAATATGTGGTTATTACTTTACGGGCAGATAACAAGGGCGAAGGGGGAATTTTCTCCCTTTTTTCGTTAGTGCGCCGTAAGGCTAAGTGGCTGGTTGTACCTGCGGTTGTTGGTGGCTGCGCGCTGCTGGCCGATGGTATTATTACGCCGCCTATAACCATATCAGCAGCTATTGAGGGTTTGGTGCCATCGTTCCCGCATTTGCATACTGTTCCTGTAGTAATAGCCATTATAGTCGGGCTTTTTGTTATACAGCAATTTGGCACATCAATGGTGGGTAAAGCCTTTGGGCCAATTATGTTTATTTGGTTTACCATGATGGGCGTATTGGGTATAAGCTTTATTATACAGGAGCCAAGTATTATTAAGGCGTTAAACCCCTATTATGCTGTACAACTTTTAACCAGCAATAATTACCATGCCTTCATTATATTGGGTGCCGTATTTTTATGTACCACCGGGGCTGAGGCGCTATACTCTGATCTTGGCCATTGTGGCCGGTCTAATATCCAGATAAGCTGGATCTACGTTAAAACTTGTTTGATTTTAAACTACCTGGGTCAGGCGGTGTGGCTTTTACAGCGTAACGGCCATATTGTTGATCTTAATCTGGAAAATCCCTTCTATAAAATAATGCCGCAGTGGTTTTTAATTTTTGGTATAGGTATAGCTACCGTGGCGGCAATTATTGCCAGTCAGGCTTTAATTTCAGGGTCGTTTACCCTTATTGCCGAGGCTGTGCGGCTTAACTTATGGCCAAAGGTTAAAATACATTATCCAACCGAGCAAAAGGGCCAGTTATATGTATCAAGCGTTAACTGGTTGTTATGCGCAGGCTGTACAGGTGTAGTGTTATTATTTAAACATTCTGACGCTATGGAAGCGGCCTACGGTTTAAGTATTACCGTAGCCATGTTAATGACAACCATACTGGTATCTAAATTCCTGAAAAAGAAAAAAGTACCCAACTATATAGTAGGTATATTTTTAACCATGTACTTGCTTATTGAAGGTCTGTTTTTGGCAGGTAACTTAAATAAATTTGTTGATGGCGGCTGGTTTACCCTTAGCATAGGCTTTTTATTATTCTCTATTATGTGGACATGGCATATTGCCCGCCGTATAAGAAACCGCTATGTTAAGTTTATTGAGATTGATGATTACTTTAAGATCATAACCGAATTAAGCGAAGATGAAACCGTGCCTAAGTATGCCTCGCAGCTGGTGTATTTAACCAGTGCTAATTTTGATTCGGAAATTGAATCGAAAATTATTTATTCCATCCTGCAAAAGCAACCTAAACGGGCCGATGTTTATTGGCTGGTACACGTTGATGTGGTTGACGAGCCTTATAAAAAGGAGTACGAAGTAAACTTTTTAGTGCCTAACAAACTGATAAGAATTGATTTTAAATTGGGTTTTAGGGTGGAGCAGCAAATAAACTTATTGTTTAGAAAAGTGGTTGAAGATTTGGTTAAAAACGGCGAGGTTGATATTACCAGTACCTATAAATCATTAAACAAACATAAAATTGTCGGCGATTTTAGGTTTGTGGTGATAGAGAAGGTACTCTCAAGATCGCATAACCTGTCGTTATATGAAAAATTTATAATGGCATACTATACTTATCTCAAAAAGGTAAGTTTATCAGAAGAGCGTGGATTTGGTCTGGACCTAAGCTTTGTTACAGTTGAAAAGGTACCGCTAATGTTGGCTATACCAGAAGCTGTAGAGCTTACACGGACCAATTATCATAATACCACTATCGCATAAAAAAGCGTCCCGATATATCGGGACGCTTTTTTATGGCATTTTTATTGCACACGTAATCACTTCAGAATTAAAACAGATTATCACTATAGGTTTGAAACTACTATGATCAGGAAAATATTATTTGCATTATTATGTTTTGCCTCGTTAAATGCTAACGCCCAACTGGCAGATTCATTAAAAAAAGACCTGCTAACCGCCCCCGATACCGTAAAGCGCCTGCATAGTAAAACCTGGACGCTAATTCCACCTGCGGCCTTTATAACTTACGGCGCGTTATCATTTGCTATAAAACCGGTGCGGAACGTTGATTATTTTATACATGGCGAAACCAATAAAACCGGGCCAAATTTTCATACCAAGGCCGAAAGTTATTTTCAATTTGCACCTGTAGCGTTGGTATATGGTTTAAACCTGGTGGGCATTAGCGGTAAAAATACATTTATTGACCGTACGGCAATACTTGCCTTATCTGGTGGTATTGTAGGTACTACCTTATTTATAAGTAAACATAGTACACATCGATTGCGCCCTAATGGCGACGATTATTATTCTTTTCCATCGGGGCATACGGCTACCGCCTTTGCAGTTGCCGAATTTATGGCACAGGAATATTCTGCTAAGTCGCCATGGTATGGTGTAATAGGGTACTCATTTGCTATTACTACCGGTGTTTTTAGAATGTATAACCGCGACCATTGGTTTAGCGATGTTGTTGCAGGGGCCGGCGTTGGTATACTTTCAACCAAAGCAGCTTATTTGATATATCCTGTTATCCGGAATATACTAACACATACTGATAAACAAGGGAAAAAAACTGTGGTTATGCCTGTTTACCAGGATGGTGTTGCCGGGTTGCATTTTGCTATGCAGTTGTAATTTATTTAATTAACTGAAGATATTGTAAAGGGTGCTATTAATTATAGCGCCCTTTTCGTTGCGGGTCTTCCAAAAACCATGACAGGAATATCTTTTGCTCGGTTCTTACCGAATAAATTGCAGGCAGGGTTTTTAAATACCGGTCATCAAAATAAATAAAGTGCTCAAAACCAAGACTAACATTACTGAATAATCGTACAGTAACACGTGGCTTCAAAATACTTATATAATTGGTGCCCGCTTCTCCAACAGTAGTGTGTAATAAAAAATAATAATACACAAAAGAGGCGCTTGCAGCTTTTCCTAAATTAAGTGTAGTTTCAAATTTGCCTTCTAATCCGTTGTTATAAGTATAATCTCTAATCTGTGAGGTATCGGGACCAAAACGCGTGCTGTTTCCGGCCAAGGGCACTAATGCCAGGTGCGCGTTAGTATATAAATGAATATTTTCGCTTAAGGTATTTTTAAGGAACACCCCGCCACCAAAACCAATCGCCCCTAACTCAAAGGTTTTATTATCCCAGTAATCATCATATTGGAACACACCATACAACATTGAAAATTTGTCGTGCGTAATATTTTTGCCTACCAAAATACCATACCCGGTAAGGTTATCCAATATCTTGCGTCCCGAACCAAAACTAAACTCCGTGCGCAGTTTGAAAAAATCAAAAGGTTTACGTGATCGATCCTCGAATGGGTTACCATAATCAAGCTGTATGTTAAACAAAGCTTCGGTAGGGCCCTTGCCAAAAACGGTTTTATTATCCTCGTTTATTTTATGCATACCCGCAAACAAGGTTATATTAAATGGTTCTTTTTGATAAACCTCTGTATTTGTTTTGCGGAACGACTTGCCCTGTAAAAGTCTATTAAGCCCGCGTACAGGGTCTATTAACCCGGCGGCTATTTCCCTGAAAACTCTTTCGCTGCCTGTTGTCCGGTCGTCCAGAATATTGGAACTGATGCGATAAAATATCTCACCTAAAAATGCGCCGTTAATTGGGGTGTTTATTACATCGTTGTAAGAAGGACGGGTGGTTTCGCCAAAGTATTCCCACATTAAACTTCCTGCTACCGCATACGGGACTGACTGGAAATATCCATATCCCTGCGACCGGGCCGCATTAAAGTACATGGAACCGGTATAAGGGTGACCAATGAAATTTATACCGAACCGGTCAGAATCCCACTCCCAACCATTGCGCAAATTATCCCCCCAGCTTGTTGGGCCTACTTTCGAAAAATCCGCCTTCAATACAAATCTGTCCAATGACTGGGTAAAGACGTTAACGCCTACTACCTCCACCAGCGGTTTCCAAAGAGGGTAGCGTTTATTAAACTTCTTATCATCATTTAGCAGGTCGCCATATTTATTTCTAACGGTTGTATCAATTTTTATAGGCAAACTTTTTTTAGGTTCACCATTGGTAGAATCTTTAAGTAGTTGGGTTTTGACTTCTTTTATCTCTTTTAACTGTTCTTTACGCGGACCATTGCCCGGTTTAATGGTGTCAATCGGTGCAGTGTTTTGAGCAAACAAGCCTTGAGAAAATAACAGTAAAAGCAGTAGCGCGGGTATTTTTATTTTATTAACAGAATAAGGAGTGGCTGTTGCGGGAAAGGCGTATAAATTTATCATAGTTATAGATTAGATATAGGCTATAACTACTGACGGGCCTAAGTGTTTTACACGAAAGGTATTAAGCGGTTTGCTTGCCCAATAAACTATGTTTGTTACTATACGTGAAGTAAATAACCAACCCTATAACCAGCCATATTAAAAACCGCATCCAGTTGGTATACCCAAGCTGCGTCATTAAATAAAAACAGCTTAGCAGGCCCAATACCGGTATTAACGACAGGTTTTTGATAAAGGCCAACACCGTTAATATGGCCGATAGGATGATGAATAAAAATAGCGGGAAATTCTCGTGTGCGTTTGTTGCTGAAAAGAGATCAAGAATAGGCTGCCAAAAAAATATAATACCTGTAACGAACAATACAGGTACTATCCATTTTGAATTTACATAAGGTATTTGGAAACGGCCCTTTTTTGATGCTTCGCGGGGTAATAGTAATACGCCGCCGCATACCAGTACAAAAGCGAAAAGGGTGCCTATGCTGGTCAGGTCGGTAACTTCGGTAAGGTTCATGAACAATGCGGGTATGGCTACTACAAAGCCTGTAACAATGGTTGAAAACGATGGTGTATTATACTTAGGATGTATGCGCGAGAAAGCTTTGGGTAATAAACCATCGCGGCTCATGCTCATCCAAATACGAGGTTGGCCTAATTGGAATATTAAAAGCACACTCGCGGTAGCAATAACCGCGCTGATGGATATGACATAGCTGATGTTGTTTAACCCTACCCGTTTAAATACAAATGCCAGTGGGTCGCCTACCTGTAGTTCCTTATAGCTCACCATGCCGGTAAGCACCAGCGCAATTAAAATATAAAGTACCGTGCAAATAATTAACGAGTATATCATTCCGCGCGGTAGGTCGCGCTGCGGATTCTTACATTCCTCGGCCGTGGTTGATATGGCATCAAACCCTATATAGGCAAAAAACACACCTGATACGCCTTTCATTACCCCGCTAAAACCATTGGGTAAAAACGGGTGCCAGTTGGCCGGCGTTACATAAAAAAAGCCGATGACTATTACCGCCAGCACAATACCAATTTTAAGGTAAACCATAGCATTGGTGGCCTTTTTAGTTTCGCGTATGCCAATGTAAACAAGGTAGGTTATTAGTATTACAATAACCAGCGCGGGTATATTGGCAATTAATTTAATATTGTTAAAGCCGGGCGCGGTGGTCCAGGCTAATGCTTCGGCACGCATCCGGTCGGTAATATCAGCAAGGTGACCGCTTGCTGTTAGGGCCTGTAAATGCTCATGCCCGCGAAAGGCCGAAAAATAATCCATGGTTAAATACGCAGGCATGTGGATGTTAAATCCTTCCAGCAGGTTTACAAAATATTCGCTCCAGGATATGGCTACGGCAATATTACCTATGGCATATTCCATTAAAAGGTCCCAGCCAATTATCCAGGCTACCAGTTCGCCAAAGGAGGCATAGGCGTAGGTATAAGCGCTACCCGATACCGGTATACGCGAGGCAAACTCAGCATAACATAATGCTGAAAACCCACAGGTAATAGCTGTAATAACAAATAATAAGGAAACACCCGGCCCGCCATGAAATGACGCCTCGCCAATGGTAGAGAATATGCCTGCGCCTACTACGGCAGCAATACCCATCAGGGTTAGGTCCCTAACGTTTAGTTCTTTTTTTAGGTGACCCGCGTGTGCTTCGCCGTCGCTGTAACCGCTGGCTACATCAGCCAATATTTTGTCAATAGATTTTTTACGGAATATACTACCAGCCATCAGTTAATTAAGCTAAAACCAAACATAACCATTTTTTTGCAGTGAATAAGTATATGCTTACTTTGCACCATGAATTTAAGTATAAAAGATATTTTATACCGGATAAGGGTTTTTTTTATCCCATATTTAATACTGCTGTGCGTCTGCCTTATCATTAAGTTGCTGTATAGCCGGGAAGATATATACTTCGCCGTTAACGGCTTACATAGCGCCAGTGCTGATTTTATTGCCCCTTACGTTACCGATTTTGGCGAGGGATTGACTATTGTGATTTTATCACTTATCATCGGCCTATATAATTACCAAAAGGCATTTTTATTATTTACCAGTTGGGGTGTTACCGCTATACTGGCCCAAATTATAAAGCACTTTATTAATGCCCCGCGCCCTAAACTATATTTTGCCGGACAGCTTAAGCGAATTCATTTTGTTAAAGGGGTTGAAATATTTAGCTACAACAGTTTCCCTTCAGGTCATACGGTTACGGCATTTTCGGCGGCGGTGGTGCTTACCTATTTGGTTAAAAATAAAAGCTGGGGACTAGTTTTTTTAATAGCCGCTATACTGGTTGGCTACTCGCGCATGTATTTAAGTGAACATTTTTTTGAAGATGTAGTTGGCGGCTCGGTATTAGGGGTGATAGTAACTGTGTTTTGGATATACTTTTTAGAAAGCAAACAGTTTTTGCAAGGTGATAAATGGAAAAAAGGTTTGTTAAATAGATAACAAACAGGTGTTCCCTTTAGCGAGAAAAGAACAGGATGAACACCCCGAACACCCCATCGGCCTTGTGCGATTCCCTCCCGGAGGGAGGGTGTAGGGAGGGGTTTAACAAAGCGGCTAACCCACCCTGACTTTACGCTCAACGCTTGCACGCCCCCCAGGGAGGGGATCTTACAACTTCTCTATCTCCGCCTTCACAAACTCCGCCAACTCCTTTACATACCCGGCACTGAAATCAAACTTGATGCCCGCGGTTTCGTAGATCTCTTTAATGGTTTTGGTATAGCCAAGCTTTAATGCGGCCAGGTATTGTTCCAGTGCCTTTTCAGGATTTTCTTTATAGTTTTTCCAAACGGCAATAGCACCTAATTGGGCCATACCATATTCAATGTAGTAAAATGGTATCTCGAAAATATGCAATTGTTTTTGCCATAGGTTGGCTTCCGCTTCTTCAATGCCGGTCCAGTCGGCAAAGCCTGCGCCGAAAGGTTCATATATCTGTACCCAGGCTTCGGTACGTTCGGCAGCGGTATGGGTGGGGTTGGTGTATATCCAATGTTGAAACTGGTCAACCACGGCAACCCAGGGCAGGGTTTTTAAAACATCAACCAACTGGTCGCGTTTGGCGCGTTTCAAATCCTCTTCATTATCAAAAAACACGTTCCAGTTATCCATAGATATTAACTCCATCGACATAGAAGCCAACTCCGCAACCTCCGACGGGCAGTGCTTAAAATCATTCAGCCCCAAATCGGCAGTTAAAAAAGTATGTACCGCGTGACCGCCCTCGTGTACCATGGTAGTCAGGTCACGAAAAGTATTAGCCGAGTTCATGAAAATAAACGGCGCGCCGGTTTCTGATAACGGGTAATTATAACCACCCGGTGCCTTGCCTTTACGGCTCTCCACATCAAACAGGTTATTATCCTTCATGATCTCCAAACGCTCGCCCAAATAGCGGTTAATGTTGCTAAAGCATTGGATAGATTTCTCTATCAATTCTTCTCCGCTGCTAAAAGGTTTTAATGCTGGTTTGCCTGAGGTATTTACATCCATATCCCAGGGGCGTAACACGTCAAGTCCCAAAGCTTCTTTACGTTGTTCTGCATGTTCGCGCAGAATGGGCACTATCTCGGTTTCAATAGCTTCATGAAAAGCATAACAATCCTGCGGGGTATAATCAAAACGACCCAGCGCCTGGAACATATAATCGCGGTAATTTTCAAAGCCCGCGTTCAAGGCTACCTGGTGGCGCAAGGCGCGCAGGTGGTCAAACAGGTCATTCAACTTATCTTTTTCCTGCAGACGGCGGGCGGTTATCTTCTCCCAAACTTCCTGCCTTTTGGCTCGATCGGTGCCTTTTAAAAATACCGATGCCTGCTCTAAAGTATATTCTTTATCGTCGATATGGACAGATAATGACCCGCTTATTTGTTGATATTTTTGCTGCTCCACCTGTATCTCGGTTTGCAGTGGTATGTTTTCTTCTCTGAATAACTCTAACGCTTTTTTTACACCGCGCAGGTACACAAAAAATTTATCATGGTCCAATTGGTCCAGGTAAGCGCTGGCTACCAGTTTTTTGTTGAGTTCGTTACTATAAGGCGCAATTTTCGGCTCAATTTCGGTAGCGAAGTATTGAAAGTTTTGTAAAAGCTGCTCGTTATTGGTATCGCAGGTCATGCGGATGTATCGCCAGGCAAAATCCTCTTCTAAAGCGGCTTCCAGTTCGCTGCGGTCACGTAGCCAGGCCTCCAGCTCTTCGGCCGAATTCATAAAACGCGCCAATAATTCTTTATAGATCGGTTCCAGCGTTTCCCATTTAATTTCAAGGTCGGCAGGGATATATGTTCTTGTTTTTTTGTGGATCATGATTGATGTGTGTGTATGCAAATATGCAGAATTAGTCCGCAAGTCGGAAAGACCGGAAGACCGAAAGTTAAAGTTTGTATAAGATATTACATAAGTCAGATATCTTCCGGACTTTCCGACTAAACTAATCGGTCCAACAAAAACAAAACCGCAAACACCACGCTGGCAATGCCGTTAGTGGTCATAAAGGCAAAGTTTACGCGACTTAGGTCGTTAGGTTTAACCAACAGGTGCTGGTAGATGAGCATACTGCAAAAGAAAACTATACCGATATAATACAACACCCCCGGGTGAATAAAAAACACCGGCATCACAATAAACGCTGCGGACAGCACATGCAAAAAAGTAGATAACCTTAACGCGTTTACCTTACCCAAATAAGCGGGGATGGAGTGCAGGTTTTCGTTGCGGTCAAAGTCTTCATCCTGCATGGCGTAAATGATATCAAAACCGCTCACCCAAAACAATACCGCGAAAGAGAAAAACAGGGGAGTTAAATCAAAATGCCCCGTAACCACCAAATAAGCACCAATAGGGGCAAGGGATAATCCCAATCCTAAAACCAAATGGCAAAGCGCCGTAAAACGCTTGGTAGCGCTATAACCCAACACCACCAATAAAGCCACCGGTGATAAATAAAAACACAAGAGGTTAATGAACCAGGTTACGCCAACAAACAACAAGCAGTTGAT
>NZ_JBDTJZ010000125.1:0-18856 GCF_039935595.1 Mucilaginibacter sp.
ATATCGGGGCTGTTGAGGATTTGCCCGGTGCTGTACATATCGGCCCGGTGAGTGATCAGCAAAACATGGAAAAACTGCGACAAATACTAGCCAATTTGCCTAAAAATAAGGCGGTAGTTATTTATTGTGGCTGTTGTCCTTTTACCAAATGTCCCAATATACAGCCGGCTTATAGAGAGTTGAAAAAAAATGGTTTCACTCAAATTAAAGTTCTCGATCTGCCTACAAATTTGAAAACTAACTGGATTGCTAAAGGGTATCCGTTAGAAAAGAAATAAGCGAAAAATTAGCATAGTTTTTTTGTAGGTGATCTATAAAATAAAAGCCCTTACTAAAGTAGTAGGGGCTTTTATAATAAACTTTTCTGCTTTAACCTTTCGCCTTTTATCCTAAAAGATTCTTCCAGCTTACCAACGCGCCAATAATTTTATCCAACTGGTCGGCAGGTACGCGTTCTTGTTCCATGCTGTCGCGATGACGGATGGTTACGGTATTATCTTCAAGGGTTTGATGGTCAACCGTAATACAGAAAGGTGTACCTATAGCATCCTGACGACGGTAGCGTTTGCCAATGGCATCTTTCTCCTCGTATTGCAGGTTAAAATCAAGTTTTAGCTCATCCATTATCTCGCGTGCCTTTTCGGGTAGTCCGTCTTTTTTAATTAATGGGAATATAGCGGCTTTAACCGGGGCCAAACAAGGGTGAATGCGCAATACCGTGCGGCTGTCTTGTTTTTCATCCGTGCTCAGGTCCTCTTCCTCGTAGGCGTTTATCATGGTCAGCAAAAACATCCTGTCTAACCCTATCGAGGTTTCAATAACGTAAGGGATGTAGTTGCCATAAGGTTTGCCATCAGGTCCCAATTCAGGATCAAAATACTGCATTTTTTTGCCCGAGAATTTTTGGTGCTGGCTCAAATCAAAATCTGTACGACTGTGTATGCCTTCTACCTCTTTAAAGCCGAAAGGAAACTCAAATTCAATATCTACCGCTGCATTAGCGTAATGGGCCAGTTTTACGTGATCGTGGTAACGGTATTTGGCTTCATCGGTACCTAAAGCCAGGTGCCATTGCAGGCGGGTTTCTTTCCATTTTTTGTACCACTCCATCTCTGTGCCGGGGCGCACAAAAAATTGCATTTCCATCTGTTCAAACTCGCGCATACGGATGATGAACTGACGGGCAATAACCTCGTTACGGAACGCCTTACCAATTTGCGCAATCCCAAACGGAATTTTCATCCTGCCTGATTTTTGTACGTTTAAATAGTTTACAAATATACCCTGCGCGGTTTCTGGGCGCAGGTATATCGTGTCAGATTCATCAGCAATAGCGCCTACTTGTGTACTGAACATCAGGTTAAACTGGCGTACTTCTGTCCAGTTAGCTGTTTTTGACAGCGGGCATGTAATATTTTGTTCTATAATCAACTCGCGCAGGCGGGGTAGGTCCTCGGCCTTAAGGGCGTTGTCCATTTCAAGTTGAAGCTCTTCGGCCTCGCTGGTTTTGCCTTCCTCGTCAAGTTTGGCTATCTTATCTTCCAGTAGCTGGTCGGCACGATAGCGTTTGTTGCTGTCCTTGTTATCAATCATCGGGTCGCTAAAACCATCAACGTGGCCGCTGGCTTTCCATATTTTAGGGTGCATAAATATGGCCGAATCAATACCAACAATGTTATCATTCATTTGCACCATGGCTTTCCACCAGTAGGTTTTAAGGTTGTTTTTCAGCTCGGCACCATATTGGCCATAATCATAAACGGCGCTTAAACCGTCGTATATCTCGCTCGAAGGAAAAACAAAGCCATACTCTTTGGCGTGTGCAATAACATTTTTAAAAAGCTCGTCGGTATTTTTACTCATAATGCAGCAAAGATATAAAGCCCCCTCTAAATCTCCCCCGGTAGGGGAGACTTTTTTTTAGCCTATTATATTTTATAGGGTAAAACTCTAAATTTGGTGCAATAATTGATGGTGAATGAAAAACTTATATATGGTAAAACCTTTATTTATTGCTGTCTTAGTATCAATTTCTTATACCGCCAGTGCGCAATTAAGCGATAGTGCCAAAAAATCACCCGTTCGTACGCTTACTT
Organism: Mucilaginibacter sp.; assembly: GCF_039935595.1. Taxonomy (GTDB): domain Bacteria; phylum Bacteroidota; class Bacteroidia; order Sphingobacteriales; family Sphingobacteriaceae; genus Mucilaginibacter. The sequence continues at coordinate 2,097 of NZ_JBDTJZ010000125.1, forward strand.
ACCAGCAATACAATGCTTATTTAAAAGGCGAGGCCGACGGGGATATGGCCATGGTAGCCGAAATAAACCATTACCCCATGCCCGATAAGGTGCTTAAACTTAAACACGAGCTTGACCTTAGCCCCATACAAATTAAAAAGATCGAAGAAATAAATACCTATATGCACCGCAGGCGGTTGCAGGTGGGTGAGTCGGTTATCAGTACCGAAAGAGCACTTGACAGCCTTTTTCGTACCCATAAGATTGATGATGGTACTTTAATATTTTATACTAACCGCTATGGTTTATATCAGGGGGAGCTAAAAAATGCCATATTACAGGCCTGTCTGGCTACCGAAAAGCTATTGGGCGAGAAACAATTGGCACGCTTTGAGGCTTTACAAAAAAGGTAAATTGCCAATATGCCGTTTGATTTATTTAATTTAGCGGCCTTATTATTCATAACTGTATGAAAATTACGTTTGATTTTGAAAAGCCTTTAGCTGAATTGATACAGCAGATTGAGAAAGTGAAGCAGGTTGAAGACAAGAATAAGTTAGATATGTCGGCAACTGTTAACGAGTTGGAAGCCAAGCTGGAAGCTACTAAACAGGAAATATATAATAACCTTACCGGCTGGCAAAAGGTGCAAATATCCCGCCACCCCGAAAGGCCCTATACCTTACAATACCTGGAGTTGATGTGCGATGATTTTATTGAGCTGCACGGCGACAGGACAGTAGGGGATGATAAAGCCATAATTGGTGGGTTTGGTACTATAAACGGGCAAACTGCCATGTTTATAGGTCACCAAAAGGGACGTAACACCAAGGAGCGTCAGTATCGTAATTTTGGTATGGCCAACCCCGAAGGATACCGCAAGGCATTAAGGCTGATGAAGCTTGCCGAAAAATTTAACAAACCGGTTATTACGCTGATAGATACACCGGGCGCTTTTCCGGGTTTGGAAGCTGAAGAGCGTGGACAGGGCGAGGCCATAGCTCGTAACCTGCTGGAAATGTCGATATTAAAAGTACCTATTATTTGTGTGGTTATTGGCGAGGGAGCATCGGGCGGGGCACTGGGTATTGGTATTGGCGACAGGGTTTTAATGCTGGATAATTCATGGTACTCAGTTATTTCTCCCGAAAACTGCTCAACCATATTATTTAAAACCTGGGAACAAAAAGAACGTGCTGCCGAAATGTTGAAGCTTACCTCGACAGAGATGCTTAAAAATAAACTGATTGACGGCGTTATAAAAGAACCGCTTGGCGGCGCCCATCAGGACCCTGTTGCTATGGCGGCCATATTAAAGAAACAACTTTTAAAAGACCTGAAAGTATTAAAAGACCGCAACATTGACGAGTTGGTTACCGAGCGTATCAACAAGTTTTGCTCAATGGGCGTGGTTAACGAATAAGCTTAATAAGGTAATTTCATAATAAACCCTGCCCATCAAGGCAGGGTTTATTATGAAATCTATTTAAATAGTTAAAGCACTTTAATATCAATGTGATTTATCCATATTGCTTTTCTGTCAGCGGTGTTTTTAAACTCATTTATCATAAATGCTTTATTGTATTTTACCTTTCCTTTGTAACAGGTTTTGCCGTTCACAACAACTATTACAGGCTTATTGATATTTACCATTTGTGGTGATATAAATAACGAAAAAGATTTAACCGAAGAAGTTGATACAGTAAAAACATTGTTATTAAAGTTAGCCTTAATTGCTCCCGATGTTTTTTTATAAACAAATGCGTTTAATGAGGTATCGCGGGTTACTGCTTTATTTTTCTTATCTAATACTATCCATTTATTTATTTTAAAATTAATATTCTTTTGCCACGGGGCTTTTTTTGAAACTGTATCTAATAATGTAATGCTGAGCCAATCGCAGCGGCCATATTTAGTGTCATCACATTCCCAATAAATATTGTGATGGAAAGGATCTCTTTTACGTTTATTAAGATCATCAAACAACAGAGCATAAGCAGGCTCAGATTCATTAAACTGCGGAAACCAATGAGGGAAGCCTGTATATCTATGATCCTGGTAATCGGCCTTTAAGTTTTTCATTACGTTGTTCAATGAGTCATGAGCCTGTGGTGGATAATAATAGTCTTGATCTACAGATACATTAAAGAATGAACGATTATAAATATTTCTTAAAAATGTTCCACCTGTTGCCACAACCGGGCGTGTATTAAATCCATAAAATCCGGCATAAGGCGATGGTTGTTTCATTAAATAGGAAAATGAGCCAGTGGCCCCATTAGAATGTCCAGATATAAATACTTTATCGTCATCAATATTTATTACTTGCTTTATTTGTTTAAGTATGGTAGGTACCATAAAGAAACCTTTATCAGGATACATCCAGTTATAATCTTTATTTGCGTGCGGATATACCATTATTATTTTGTTTAGGTTAGCATATTTTGTATAATACCTATTCCATCCGCTTGTATCAGTCTCGTCAACATAATTTAAATATCCCGTGTTGCTGCTAACTGCTCCATGTAGGAAAAACAACAAAGGATAGTGTTTTTTAGGGTTGTAATTATTAGGCAAAACTATTAGATAGGCCATATTTAAACTATCGGTCAGTTTAATTTGCATTGATAAGTATTTCCTTTTAATTGTCTGGTACGAATTGTATTTTTTTATTTTATTATAAACCTGTAAAGCATTCATTTTAGTAAAATTCAACTTTTTTAGTGTTGAATTGTTTTCTAAATTGATTTGAATTGCTTTAAAGGCGGCTGTTTTAGTGTTTTCTGCTTTAACAACAGAATCTTCTTTTGTAATAACGCCACTAATCAATGTTTGCCATCTTATATCATTTTTCAGTCTATCAAAACTCTTTTCAGCAATCATATCCTTACTGAATATTATCACGCCATTTAAATAATTATTTCTGATGTATATACTTATAGCATTAAATGCCCGATCCTTATCTCCGGTTAAACTCCACGATGTTGCTGCTCTATAAGCAATCACATTAGATCTGCCTTCAACCTTTTGCAAAAACAAATCATAGTTTTGAGCCGCGCATGAATAGTTTTTGGCTTTAAAACATGAGTCGGCTTGCGAAACATAATTTTGAGCCATAGCTGAACAATAAGTAAAAATCAATAACGATATTGAATAAAAAATCTTCATTTTGATTATAGTTTTTTTTAATAAAGGTGACGCATAATTTTAAAAAATTGATGTTAATAGCTTGGTAATTACATCAACATTCAAAAATCAATGACCAACACGTTGAAAGTATTGATGAATATAATTGTGTATGCCTGCGTTATGATATATATTTAAAAATGAAGCGTAAATATGTTGCCCTCTTGCATATTCTAATATGGAGTAGCTTGATTGTTACCGCTAGCTTAAATGATTATAATTTTAATAATTTTTCAGGCTCATCACATGCATTAACTCTTTTTAAAAGTTTTATAATTACCTGCGCTTATTATAGTGTTTCTGTTGTTTGTTTTTACAGTAGTTACTTATTAGTAGCACCCCGTTTATTTTTAAAACGACAGTATATTGTCGCTATTTTCTATGCTGTTATAATATTGGCAGTTATAATTGGCTGGAGGTATATTATAGAGTTTAATTTTTTAAAGCCTGTTTTAAACTTTGATAATTATAAAGGCCATATACCTAAATGGGAATATTACATCCAAAATATATTTTACTATTACTTCCCAAGCTATTTTGCATACGGTTTAATGTGTTTTTTTGTTGAAGCATGGTATAAAAATAACCGTCGACAGCAAGAACTTCAAAAAGAGAAGTTAATTACAGAGCTTGCTTTTTTGCGTTCACAAATTAATCCGCATTTTTTGTTTAATACCATAAATGATATATATACACTAACCTATCAACAATCAGAGCAGGCACCAGAGGCATTACTCAAGTTATCTGTAATATTACGCTATATGTTGCGCGATGGTAATGAGGATTTTATGCCTCTAAGCAGAGAGTACGAATATCTGGAAAATGTTATAGCATTACAGCGTATTGGTGCTAAAGGTTTGGCCTGTATTAATTTCGTAAAAGAAGGCTATATTGGCGATCAACTTGTAGCATCATTATTATTTATTTCATTTGTTGAAAATGCATTTAAACATGGCGTTTTGGATGATGATAAAAGCCCAATAGAAATATATCTCAATGCCGATAATACAACTGTTACTTTTAAGGTTGCCAACAAAAAGAATAATGCTTTTAAAGATAAAATGGGTGGAATAGGCCTATGTAATGTGCTCAGAAGATTGGAATTAATATACCCGGAAAAACATTCATTGACTATTGATGAAAATGAAGAGTTTTATAAAGTGAATTTAGTTTTAAAATTAAGCTAATGCCAGTAAAATGCCTTATAATTGATGATAAGCCTTTAGCTATTGACATTTTAGAAGATTATATTTTAAAAATACCAGAGCTTGAATTGGTTGCTGTAACTACCAATCCTATAGAAGGTCTGAATATACTGCGTAGCACTGATATTGATCTCGTTTTTTTAGATATTCACATGCCTGAATTAAATGGCTTGCAGTTTATAAAAATAGCCGAAAAGAAAAGCAAGATTATTTTAACTACTGCTTATTCTGGTTACGCCTTTGACGCTTATGAAAATGATGTAGTTGATTATTTGCTTAAACCAATTGCATTTGATAGGTTTTACCGTGCAGTCACCAAGGCATTAAACGCAATAAACGCTACAGATTATAATGCTTTAGTGCCTAATGTGCAGCTTGCAACTGCATACTTATTTGTTAAAACCGAATATCGAATACAAAAAATTAATGTCGACGAGATATTATACGTTGAGGGCCTGCAAAATTATATCTCCATACAAAAAGTTAATGAACATATAATTAGCTTACTAACCTTAAAAAAAATTGAAGAACAATTACCACCAAACGATTTTATAAGAGTACACAAATCTTATATAATAGCTTTAAAATATATATCATATATTGAACGGAATCGGATCATTATGGGTGAAACAACTATACCAATAGGAGATACATATAAGGATAATTTTTACAAAATCATTGATAAGCAAACCAATTGAAAATTGCAATTATCACGGGTGATGAAGTAGAATAATAAAGGGCAAAAGGGATATCCCTTTTGCCCTTTATTATTTGAGTAGGAATGTTATTTAATGAGCACTGTTGACATTAGCACCAAACTTCTGCTCATAATCTTTAAGCTGGGCACTGTATTGTATGCTTAAACCGGGGTTATTGCTTTTGGTTAAAGCAGTCAGGCCATTCAATAACGACATACTTAACTGTATATCGTTATTTTTCAAATCGGTTTGGCCATCCTTAAATAAAATGTAATTATAGCTCAGTGTTTTGTTAATATAGGTATGTACCTGGTTAACCAGCTGGTCAGCTATGGCTTTTTCGCCAAGGTTGTAGGCGCTTTCGGCCATATAATACTTTCTTATACCAATTTCAGATGAAGGCATCAGGTCGGGCATTACATCCATGTATTTTCTTAAAACATTTTTAGCCAGATCGGGGTGCTTTTCTTTTACCAGGTTATCAATAAGGTTTGAGTAAAGTCTCGTAATAAGCGGGTAAAACATGACTATTGATTCATGATCAAGGTAACGGGCGTTTTTCATATTGCCCCATTTAAACTTGGTCATAATGTTATTATACATCTGTAACGTGTTGGTGGCTTCAAGCGTGGCTGTGGTAGTATCAGGCTTTAACGGTAGTAAATGGTACGCAAAACCCTCGTTATACAGATATTTTTCCATGCCCATCATGTTCTCGTTAGGCGTTGTAATGGTAAAGTAAATCGGTCTTTTCCAGTTATTATGCGCTATTATATCCATCATCGCCAAATTATCTTTAGCTACATAATTTATGGGGTACTTAAACTCCATAACCGGTGTTACCTGGTTCTTTTTAGCGGCAGGTATAGCACCACTTTTTATCACTGCGGCAGTATCTATAGTTATTTTAAGGTTTTTGGTGGGTAAAAAGTTAACGGTTTCACCACTTTGCATCTCTGCTTTTGCATCCTTGCTTTCGGAAGTTAAAAAGTTAAAAACATCTTTAACTTCTATTGAGCCGGGTACTTTCGCGTCATTATAATACATTACATCGCGCACACCCATTTTATACTTGTCATCAGGCATGGTAATAGGCAGCGGATCCGATTCGTTCATCCTGGTTTTCATTTGCTTAATGTACCAGTCGGTACCCAGCAAACTCAGGTTTACAATGCGTACATCGGGGCGTACATTCTCCACCTCCTGTATGTACCATAACGGGTAGGTGTCATTATCGCCATAAGTAAATAAAATAGCGTTTGGCGCACACGAGTTTAGGTAATTATAAGCCATATCGTGCGGCGTAAGCTTGGTTGAGCGGTCATGATCATCCCATTCCTGGCAAGCCATTAAAACAGGCACAGCCAGCAGGCATATTACAATTGATACCATTGCAGCAAGCTTACCGTTGGCTTTTTTGCTTAATATATCGGCAACAAACAATACTCCTAAACCAATCCAAATAGCAAAGGCATAAAACGAGCCGGCATAAGCGTAGTCACGCTCGCGCGGCTGCTGTGGGTCCTGGTTAAGGTATAGCACAATGGCAAGCCCTGTAAAAAAGAAAAGCACGCCAACCACACCTGCATCGCGCTGCCCGCGTTTAAAATGATATACAACACCTAATAAACCCAAAATAAGCGGTAAAAAATACAAACGGTTGTATGACTTACTTTCAAGCACATTGGCAGGCAACAGCTTTTTAAAGTTCCAGCCGCTTATCCAGGCACCATCAGTACCGGGATTATTGTCCTGGCCGTCCATTTCGTTGGTGCGGCCTGCAAAGTTCCATAAAAAGTAACGCGTGTACATTTGGTTAACCTGCCAGGTTAAAAAGAATTCCAGGTTGGTAGACAGCGTTGGGCTTTGGTCGCCAAGTTGTGTCCAATTTCTGTAAAAAGCATCCTGGCCCGGCTTTTGGCTAAACATACGCGGGAAGATGGTATTGTGATCATAAACGGTATTTAGCTTTTTACCGGCAACTTCATATTTTTTCTCGCCGCGGCGGTATATGTTAGCACCCTCGGTTTGGTCAATGGCTTTTGCATCAAAAAACTGGCCGTAAAGCAGGGGCGTATCGCCATACTGGTCGCGGTTTAAGTAACCATTTAGGGCAAAGGCATCCTGCGGGTTGCTGTTATTTAAATTTGTACCGGCTTTGGCCCTGATAACGATCATTACAAACGAGCTGTAGCCAAACAAAATAAACGCGGTGCATACTAAAATACTGTTCAGCGCGAAGCGTTTTTCGCGTATCTTAACTACATACTCCAACAGAGCAATAATAGCCGCCGCGCCAACTAAGCCTATAATGCCCGCGCTTATGGTTAGCAACAGCACAAAACATGCAGCCGCAGTAATTATAGCCGGTTTTGATTGTGTTATGGTGAAAAGTATGCCGCTTACAATAGCAGCTACAAGCAAGGCAAAAAATACAATTGCACCGCTGCCAAAGCCCATGCCTAAGGTGTTTACAAACAACAGATCGGCAAAGGCGGCGCCTTTAACAGTATATTGTATAATACCCCATAATACCATAGCCACAATAATAACGCCGGTTAAAAAAGCGTAAATAGTGCCCTTTGTGGTAACGGTTTTAGCCTTTTTAAAATAAACCACCAGTGCAATGGCAGGTATAACCAACAGGTTTAACAGGTGTATACCTATTGATAGGCCCATTACGTAGGCAATAAATATTATCCATTTATTGGCATGTTCCTCATCAGCATAACTATCCCATTTTAATACGGCCCAAAATACGATGGCCGTACAAAGTGATGATTGCGCGTAAACTTCCGACTCGACCGCCGAGAACCAAAATGTATCAGAAAAAGTATAGGCCAGTGCGCCAACCATACCGGCACCCATTATCAATATCAGGTTGGTGGTAGTTAGGTCAGTTGCTTTTTTGATCAATAATTTTTTGGCGAGGGCGGTTATGCTCCAAAATAAAAATAATATGGTTGCCCCGCTTGCCAATGCCGATCCAATATTGGTAAAGTAAGCCACTTTGGTATTATTACCTAAGGATAGTAAGGAAAAAACCTTGCCTATCATGGTAAACAACGGTGCACCGGGTTGGTGGGCAACTTGCAGGCGGTATATACAGGCAATAAACTCGCCGCAATCCCAAAAGCTGGCCGAAGGCTCTAAAGTTAAAATATAAGTTACTGAGGCTATCAGGAAGGCTATCCAGCCAAACAGGTTATTGGTTTTATTGTAATTCATTTTTCCGGATTTGAAAAATAATGCGGTTTAAAAACAACGAAATTAATAAAACTATGCAGGTATTTGTAAGTCGTTAGTTTATTTAACAAAAATTAACCTGTTTTTAAGGCGGATAAATAAGTTGCACACTTTTTTAAATTTGGTTTTAAAGTTTAAAAAAACGGTGTATATTTGCATTCCTTTTCAGAACAACTGTTTTGAAGGTGGAGATTGCCTGATAGTATAAAGGTAGTACGACGGTTTTTGGTACCGTTTGTCTAGGTTCGAATCCTGGTCGGGCAACAATTTCAATTTCGGATTTCGAATTTTCGATTTCGGATTTATTCCGAACGAAGTTCAAATCCGAAATTGTTTTTTATAGGCTTGATTAAAAGTGATTAAGTATTTGGATTGAAAAATCCGAAATCCGAAATCCGAAATCCAAAATTAAGATGCCCTTACAGTTTAACACCGTTAAGTTATTTGCAGGTTCCGGCTCCATAAAGGTGGCCGAAAAAATTGCGCATGCTTATGGACAGGAACTGGGAGATATGGCAGTATCGCGTTTCAGCGATGGCGAATATCAGCCGCATTTTAATGAGTCGGTGCGTGGTTGCGATGTGTTTTTAATACAATCAACCCATCAGCCTACTGATAACCTGATGGAGCTTTTAATGATGATAGATGCCGCCCGCCGTGCATCTGCTCATTATGTAAACGCGGTTATACCTTATTTTGGGTTGGCCCGCCAGGACAGGAAAGATAAACCGCGTGTAGCCATTGGTGCAAAGCTGGTTGCCAATTTATTGGTAGCTGCCGGTATTGACCGCATAATGACCATGGACCTGCACGCTGCACAGATACAAGGATTTTTTGACATTCCGGTAGACCACCTGGATGCTTCGATAGTTTTTGTACCTTATATAAAGAGTTTAAAGCTTAAACACCTTACCATTGCTTCGCCGGATATGGGTGGGTCATACAGGGCGCGTAGTTTTGCTAAGTTTTTTAATGCAGAGGTGGTAATTTGCGATAAACGCCGTAAACGCGCCAACGAAATTGAATCAATGACGTTGATAGGTGATGTTACCGGGCAGGATATTGTGTTGATTGATGATATATGTGATACGGCAGGAACATTGGCTAAAGCCGCCGGCTTAATTATGGAGCGGGGGGCACGCAGTGTACGTGCAGTGTGTACGCACCCTGTATTATCAGGCAATGCTTACGATACTATTGAAAACTCGGCATTAACCGAGCTAATTGTTACCGATACCATCCCTTTAAAACGCCAAAGCGATAAGATAAGGGTACTATCAACCGCCGAGCTTTTTGCAAAAGCAATAAGCAACGTAAACGAACATGGCTCCATAAGCCAGTTGTTTAAGGTGGATTGATAGGGAGCATATAGTTGATGGTTAATAGTTCATAGTATACCATGAACCATGATCTATCAACTAATAAGAACTTATGGCAAATAGAACCATCAACTATGATCTATTAACCATGAACTAAACAATAAACAAATAAATAAAAACAAATGAAATCAATTGCTATTAGCGGTTCTCCAAGAGAGAACGTAGGGAAAAGAGACGCTAAGGGACTGCGTTACCAAAGCCTGGTACCGTCAGTACTTTACGGTGGGCCAACCCAAACCCACTTTGCAGTGTCCGCAGCTGATTTGAAACCCGTAGTTTACACTCCGGATGTTCATTTCATCGACCTTGAAGTTGCAGGTGTTAAAACACAGGCTATTATTAAAGACATTCAGTTTCACCCGTTAACCGAACAAATTTTGCATGTTGACTTTATGCAATTAGATCCGGCTAAACCATTAACTATGGAGATCCCGGTACGTTTAACAGGTACATCTCCGGGTGTTAAAACAGGTGGTAAACTGGTATTAAAACTAAGAAAACTACGCGTCAAAGCTTTACCTAAAGACCACTTAGATTCAATTGCTGTAAGCATTGAAGAGTTAGAGGTTGGTAAATCAGTACGTGTTGGCGATTTGAAGTTTGATAAACTCGTTATCACTAATTCTGCCGAAGATACTATCGTATCTGTAACCACTTCACGTGCGTTGCGTCAGGCTGAACAGGAAGCTGCAAAATCTGGAAAATAATTCGCCCCCCGCCCCCCTAAAGGGGGAGTATGGAGTAATTTACAATAGCGATGGGTTTTATACCCATCGCTATTTTTGTTTAAAAGTAATATCTTCGGAAATAATTAATTGAGTTCCCCCTTTAGGGGGTTAGGGGGCGAATGAGACCTTATTTTAGCAAATTTTTTAAAAAAGCAACTCCAGCCGCACGGCCGGTACAAAGCAGTGGTATGAAATATCTGATAGTTGGGTTGGGCAATATTGGTCCGGAGTATGCAGATACACGGCATAATATTGGTTTTATGATACTGGATGAACTGGCTAAACAGGAAGGGGCAAAGTTTAGTAATATGCGCCTGGCTTATTATACCGAAGTAAGCCATAAAGGCCGTACCCTGTATTTAATTAAACCAACTACCTATATGAATTTAAGCGGCAAGGCCCTAAACCATTGGATGAAGGAACTGAAAATACCCATTGAAAATGTATTGGTATTGGTTGATGACATTGCCTTGCCTTTAGGTACCCTGCGCCTAAAACCAAAAGGAAGCGCCGCCGGGCATAATGGTTTAAAGCATATTGAAGCCACCTTAGGCAATAACGAATATGCGCGTCTGCGTTTTGGCGTAAGCGATAACTACCCCAAAGGCCGCCAGGTCGATTACGTTTTAAGCGGATTTGATGATGATGAAAAGCCTGAACTACCTGCACTGATATATAAGTCAATAGAAATGATAAAAAGCTTTGCCACTATTGGTACAGAGTTAACTATGACGAAGTTTAATAAATAGGTGTGTATATCAGGAATTTATAGTTAATAAATTTTTATCTGCTTTTATATATAATTAGGTAAATTTGAATATGACAACATTGATTATGCACCCCCAGAATAAAGTGCAATTAACAGCTTTAAAGGCATTGGCAAAGGCATTGAAAATTAGTGTGGAGACGAGCCCTTACGATCCTGAATTTGTTTCAATGGTCAAAAAAGCTGAAAAAAACGGCAATTATACAGAGGTTGATCCAAATGATGTATGGGGCAGTTTAAACTGAAAATAGGACCTCCTTGATTCCTTATATATTACACCCTATTCACCACTCACCATGAAAGTTTACGGCATTACCAATTGCAATACAGTGAAAAAAGCGTTAGACTGGCTAAAGGCCAATAATGTGGCTTATGAATTCCAGGATTTTAAAAAGCTGGGTGTATCTGTCGAAAAGCTGAACGAGTGGGATAAAAAAGCCGGATACGAAAAGTTTATGAACAAACAGGGCCTAACCTGGAAACAGCTTGATCCTACAATAAAAGATGGGGTAAAAACCAAAGACGATGCCCTGCAATTATTGCAGCAAAAAACCAGCATGATCAAGCGTCCGGTTATTGAGGATGGCAATTTTTTATTTTTTGGTTTTGACGAGGCTGTTTATCAGCAACATTTTAAGTAATATTATTTTAAAAAATCGGGTGTACTGCAAATAATATATTGGTGCAAATAAAGGTCGCATCATTATCGTTGTAATTGCCGCTTATACGGCTATCTGTCGCATATTTTGCATAGTTTTGTTGTGATTAACGTAATTAACTGATGAGATTTAACAGATTTGCCGGCATAGCACTGGCTTTATTTGCAGGCATTACTATTGCCCATGCACAAACCGCGAAGGATATCCCTGCGGAATTAAATGCTTCCCAAAGTAAGTATGATTACCACGAGGCTTTCGCGCCTTTCTTCTTTACCAAAAATGGTAACGAATACCGCGCGGCCACTGGTGAACCGGGACCTAAATACTGGCAAAACCGGGCCGACTACCAATTAAATGCTAAGCTTAACGACCAAACCGACGAGATAAGTGGCACCGAGGTGTTAACTTATACTAATAACAGTCCGTTGGCTATGGGTTTTATATGGATGCAGTTGGATCAAAACTTATTTAAGCTGGATTCGCGCGGTAATGCTATTGTACCGGTTACCGGAAGCCGGAACGCAGGCAAGGGCCAGGTATTTGATGCAGGTTATAAAATTAAATCGGTTAAAGTAGTAAACGGCAAGGTTGCTACCGAGGTAAAGTTTTTAATAAACGATACCCGTATGCAGGTATTCTTGCCAAAAACACTGGCAGCCAACGGCGCTCAACTAAAGCTGAAGATAGAATATTCATTTATTTCGCCCGATTACGGCTCTGACCGTATGGGCATACTACCAACAAAAAACGGTAAAATATATACCATAGCGCAATGGTACCCACGCATGTGCGTGTTCGATGATATTAACGGCTGGAATACGCTGCCATACACCGGCCCGGGTGAGTTTTACCTGGAGTACGGTAATTTTGATATCAACATAACTGCTCCGGCTAAACATATTGTAGTTTGCTCGGGCATATTGCAAAATCCACAGGATGTTTATACACCCGCACAGCTAAAACGCTGGGCGCAGGCGGCGCAAAGCGACAAAACCGTCTTAATCCGTACGGCTGATGAGGTTGTTAGCCCGTCATCGCGCCCCGCGAAAGAATGGTTAACCTGGCATTTTAAAATAAACAATGCCCGCGATGCCTCGTGGGGATCATCAGCTGCATTTATTATTGACGCGGCTAAAATGAATTTGCCCGGTGGTAAAAAAGGGTTGGCTATATCAGCCTACCCTGTTGAAAGCGCTGGCGATACTGCCTGGGGCCGATCTACCGAATACGTGAAAAAGTCTATCGAGTTTAACTCCAATAAATGGTTTAGTTTTTCTTATACCAATGCTACTGCTGTTGCCGGCGTTGTAGGTGGCATGGAATATCCAGGTATTGTTTTTAGTGGTTATAAAAGCAAAGGCAAATCATTATGGAGCGTTAACGACCACGAGTTTGGCCATAATTGGTTCCCGATGATAGTAGGATCAAACGAGCGTATGTATGGCTTTATGGATGAAGGCTTTAATACATTTATCAATACCCTATCAACCTATGATTTTAATAACGGCGAGTACAGACCAGCAAAAGCACCTGATCTGCATACACAGGCGGCACGCCTTACGCCGGTTAGTATGGAGCCTATTTTGAGCTATACGGATAATCTGAAAGAAAAAAATAACGGCACCTTATTATATACCAAGCCAAGTGCGGGGTTGGTTTTGCTGCGCGAACAGGTATTGGGCCCCGACAGGTTTGACCGTGCTTTTAAAGCTTATATTGACCGTTGGGCCTACAAGCACCCAACGCCTGATGATTTTTTCCGCACTATGGAGAACGTGGCTGGCGAAAACCTGCAATGGTTTTGGCGCGGATGGTTTGTTTATAACTGGCGCCTGGACGTTGCCGTGCGCGATGTGAAATATATTGACGGCGATGCCACTAAAGGCGCGTTGATAACCATTGATAACCTGGATAAATTAGCCATGCCGGTTATCCTGGAAATTAAACTAAATAGCGGCAAAACCGACCGGGTTAAATTGCCCGTTGAGATTTGGGAACGTAACGTAAGCTGGACATTTAAATACCCATCTACAGAACAAATTGAATCGGTAACTTATGATCCTGATCATCAACTACCTGATTATAATCCTGACAATAATGTTTGGAAAAAGTAATAGCGAAACCCGGTTAACAGCCGGGTTTTTTGTTGGGTATATTTTATTGTCATTTCGAGCATAGCGAGAAATCTATACATAGGCAATCGCTTCATAGATTTCTCACTTCGTTTCGAAATGACAGGGGAGTAGATGATAAATGTTAAATTAATGTCCCCCGCAAACTATCTCCCCTCAAAATAAGTTATCTTAACAGGAAATTTGGCCCGATATGAAAAAGTATATTGTAGTTGCCCTGGTATTATTAGCGTTTACTGCAAAAGCGCAGGAGGATATTTTAACCGGCACAGTACACGAAATTGGCAGCAATAAAAAGCTGGAAGATGTATTTATTAAAGATATTAACAATAAGCAAATTACGCTTACTGATAAAAGGGGCAGATATACCATAAGCACCGCAACCGGGCATACCTTAATATTTTCATCGCCGGGTTATGTTTCTGATACGCTGTACCTTATTAATATGCAGCCCAAGTTTATTGAACTTAAATCAATGTCTATTTCGTTAAACCAGGTTGACATACGGTCAAGCAGGGCAGCGTTTGATCCCCGGGCCGAGTATCCGGAAGTTTACCGTAAAGCTAAAATATACCCGCTTTCGCCAAGTACCATATTCTCGCGCGAAGCAAGAAACGCCAGAAAGCTTAAGAGATACTTTGCGCACGAACAGGAGGAACGTTATGTGGATGATATATATACCAAATTATATGTAAGTGGTATTGTCCCACTAAAGGGTATGCAGCTGGATGAATTTATGGGTATGTCAAGACCCAGCTACGAGTTGTTAAAGAAAACAACCGGTGCCGACTTGGTGTTATATGTTAATGATTGGTATAAGAAATATAAAGCCATGTCGCCTGCTCAACGGTCATCGCTATTATTGTCATCACAATAAAAAAAGGCGCCCCGATATATCGGGGCGCCTCTTTGTAATTGTTTTTCTCAGTGTATCTCAGTGTCTTTCTTAGTGTCCTTTGTGTTTGTTTAATTTACCACGGAGGACACTAAGAATTCACAAAGCGCCCCAAGATTTAAAATGGAGAATATATTAAACGTTTTTCGCCAGCCAATCACCAACTTCGCTGGTTTTGTAAGCTTTGTTTTTTCCGGCAAGGTCCTCGGTGACAATGCCTTCGGCTAATGATTTGTTTACCACTTCTCTTATAGCTTCTGCTTCTTCTTTTAAGCCGAATGCATCTTCAAACATCATAGCTGCTGATAATACGGTTGCCAATGGGTTAGCAATATCTTTACCTGCTGCCTGTGGGTACGAGCCATGTATAGGCTCAAATAACGAGGTGTGCAAGCCAATTGATGAAGACGGCATTAATCCCATTGATCCTGAGATTACCGATGCCTCATCAGTTAAAATATCGCCAAAAAGGTTTTCAGTAATTAACACATCATAGCTGTTTGGCCATTGTACCAAACGCATAGCCACCGCGTCAACAAACTCGTAGCTAACCGTAACTTCCGGGTAGTCTTTTTCCATATCCTGTACGGTCTCTCTCCATAGGCGAGAGGTTTCCAATACGTTGGCCTTATCAACACAGCATAATTTTTTGCCACGGGTCATGGCCATTTCAAAACCTAATTTAGCCAGGCGCTGTACTTCTGCGCGGGTATAGGTACAGGTATCAAAAGCGGTGTTGCCATCATCTTTACGGCCACGTTCGCCAAAATAAATACCACCTGTTAGTTCACGTAATATAATAAGGTCGGTGCCTTCAATACGCTCTCTTTTTAATGGAGAGTTGTCAATTAACGAAGGGAAAGTAAAGGTGGGACGTACGTTGGCAAACAGGCCCAGTTTTTTACGCATTTTTAATAATCCCTGCTCCGGCCTTACCGTAGCCTTAGGGTCATTATCATATTTTGGGTGACCGATAGCACCAAATAAAACCGCATCGGCAGCCATACATATTTCGTGGGTCGAATCTGGGTAGGGCTCACCAACGGCATCAATAGCACAGGCACCTGTTAGGGCGGCTGTCCAGTTAATTTCGTGGTTGAATTTTGTAGCTACAGCGTTACATACTTTAACGGCCTGGTCAATTACTTCGGGGCCTATTCCGTCTCCTGCTAAAAGGGCGATATTAAATTTCATTATTATTTTTTTTGATTTCACCGATTAAGGTGTGATTTATTGATTTAATTTTAATTGTTTTCCTATTTAACTAATCACCGATCTCCAACCTCTAATCACTATATAATATTCAGCATCTTCTGCGTTGCCTTTATAGCACACACTGTTTGGTCCGAATCTAATCCCCGGGTTATAAATTTACGTTCGGCAGTTTCCCAGGTGATGATAGCCTCGCATAATGCGTCGGTAGAGCTACCCGGTGGTATCCTTACCGCATAATCTGTCAATTTAGGCAAGTGCATTTTTTTCTTAGCATATACTTTGGTAAGCGCGTTCATAAAAGCATCAAATTGTCCATCGCCCTGCGAGTTCTCTTCAAACTTTTCACCATCTATTTTCACCGAAATGGTAGCAGAAGGACGAAGCCCCATGGAGTTCATCAACACATACGATTCCACTACAACCTTTTCTTCATAAAGGTTGCTATCCAATACGTCTGATATGATATAAGGCAGATCTTCCCGGGTAACGGTTTCTTTTTTATCGCCCAGCTCAATAACCCGTTGCGTCACCTTTTTCAGGTCGGCATCATTTAATTTAAGGCCCAGTTCCTGCAGGTTTTTTTCAATATTGGCTTTGCCGGATGTTTTACCTAAAGCGTATTCCCGCTTACGGCCAAATCGCTCGGGCAACAGATCATTGAAATAAAGGTTG
>NZ_JBDTJZ010000126.1:0-11482 GCF_039935595.1 Mucilaginibacter sp.
TCTCGCCTTCTTCCGACTGATAATCATCTTTAAAAGTATCGTGAGTTTGTATGGTATATATCTTTTGGGTATCCACATTTTGTATCCCTACTTCAATACCCGGTATAATGCGTCCTACGGTGCCATAAACCTGGCGGTGATATTCGGTAACTGCCATTACGGGCGAGGTCTCTGTGAGTCCGAAACCCTCTAATATTTTAATGCCCAGGTCGCCAAAAAATTCGCCAATGTTTTTAGGTAATGCGCCACCACCCGATATCATAAATTTTAAACGTCCGCCTGTGCGCTCTTTGATCTTGCTGAATACCAGTTTCTCCGCTATCTTATATTCATTGCTTAGTATAAGCCCCGGGTTTTTACCGGCCTCTTTGGTTAAACGGTATTCGCGCCCAATTTTAAGCGACCACTTAAATATTTTAGCTTTTAAGCCTCCGGCAGATGTACCGTTTTTCATGGCGCGGTCGTGGATACGCTCCAGTAAACGGGGCACACAGTTCATTATGGTGGGCCGTACCTCGGCCATGTTTTTGGCTAAAAGGTCCAGACTTTGGGCAAAAGCTATTTTACAGCCTGCATACAAACAAATATGGTAGGTTGCCGTACGCTCAAATACGTGCGATAGGGGAAGGAACGATAAAAATACATCCGTTTTCTCAACTACCGGTATCTGTATCAGGCTGTTGCGCACATTCTCTACCAAATTAAAGTGCGTAAGCATCACGCCTTTAGGCGTGCCTGTTGTGCCCGATGTATATATTAAACAAGAAAGATCAGAAGGTAAAATGGCCTCGCGCGCGGCGTTAATAGCATGGCGGTACTGATCAACCAGCGTTAAACCCTGCGCAATAACTTTATAAAAGCCAATTACACCCGCGTTTAATTTGGCGTTAAGTTTATCTATGTGTTTTTCGTATTCCTCGCAGGCTGGTATAATGCGTATCAACTCGGGGCAGTTATTGGCTATGCGGATAACTTTTTTGAACAGGAATGGATTGCCCACAATAATGGTACGGGCTTTTGAATCATTTAAAATATATTCTATTTCTGTTTCGGTAAGGGTGGGATAGATGGAGGTGTTAACCGCGCCAATTTGTTGCAGGGCCTGATCGTAATAAATATAATCAGGACCGTTCTCAATGATCAATGCCAGCCTGTCGCCCTTTTTTATACCGATATCTAAAAACCAGGCCGATATGGCGTCAATTTTATCCAGCGCTTCGCGATAGGTAATATCTATCCATTCTTCGCCTACTTTATGGGCTAAAAAGGGGTGTGTATCCTTGTGGATATATTCTACCAAATAACGGATAAGGCTGGGTACGGTTGGGCGCTCAGTTTGCTGGCTCATAATTGGTTTAAATGTGGATTATAGCAACAAATCTAATTTATTTTGGAATAATTATTACCTTTAGACCATAATTACTATCACTACATATCAAATACGGGTTACCAAAAATCCGATCTCCTAAGCGGGAGATAGCAACGCGGGGCTTAATGTCTTTAGCGTAAGTATTTGCTTCGCCTTTTTATTTTAATAGTTATAACAAAACAGCTATGCTTTTGCATGGATTTACCGGGCTTTTTACGCCCTCAATAAAAACAGTAATGGAACAAAAATCAAATAAAAATATAGTAACCGAATTTTATAGAAATGTAGTAAGGCTACGAAAAAGCGAGATGATTGCCGATTATGTGCACGAAAACTACATACAACACAGCCCTATGGGTAAAGATGGTCGCGAAGGGCTGTTTGAGATGGTAGAGTTTTTAAAAAAGTTGCCTCCGGTAGAGGAAACTACCCCATCGCCCATAGTCAATCTTATAGCCGAAGATGATTATGTGGTTGCTCACCTGGATATACACTTTATGGGTAAACATATACGGGTGATTGAACTATTTAGAGTTCAGCATGGTTTGGCTGCCGAACATTGGGATGTGACTGAGGAGCCAACAGGCAAAAATGAACCCGTTATTAATATCAAGGGTTTGATTAATGAAGTCGGCCTACGCGATAACGAATATATTATTGATTTGTATAGTAAAATTGATGATGTAATTATCCATCACCTGATTGCCGTACATGCCGAATTAAAACAAGCCGGTAAGTCAACCGCGTTATTTGATATTTTCAAAATGAAAGATAGACAGATAACCGAACATCATTATGTTAAACAGGTAGTGCCGGAAAAGATGATGCATAATAACGGTATGTTTTAGCCAAAGGATAAGTCATGCCGAACTTGTTTCGGCATCTCACAAGAAAAGTAGTAAGCGTTTGAGATGCCGAAATAAATTCGGTATGACGTGGAAAATAAAAAAGGACCTTCTGATTGGGAGGTCCTTTTAATATCTATTTCGAAGATAAAATTATACCGAGAAGCTTTCGCCGCAGCCGCAGGTACGGCTGGCATTTGGATTATGGAAGTTAAAGCCTTTACCATTTAACCCGTCGCTAAAATCAAGCTCAGTACCGGCCAGGTATAAAAACGATTTCATATCCAGCGCGAAACGTACGCCTTTATCTTCAAAAAACTGGTCGCCTTTTTTTTCTTCGTTATCAAAGTCCAGATTATATGATAACCCCGAGCAGCCACCTCCCTGAACAGACACACGCAGAAAATAGGAGGCATCAAGCCCCGAATCCTGCATGAGGTGTTCTATCTTACTTTTTGCTTTATCAGTTACAGTTACCATTTTTGAGATTTGAGATGTTAGATTTGAGATTTGAGACAGAGATATTTAATCTCAATACTCATATCTCAATACTCACGTCTAAATTAGTGATGCGCTTTTTCGCTTTCAATGGGTTCCAGACCGTTTTTAACGCGGAAATCATTGATTGCTGCTTTAATAGCATCCTCGGCAAGTACCGAGCAGTGAATTTTTACCGGTGGTAAAGCCAATTCTTCAACAATATCCATGTTGTCAATTTTCATGGCATCGTCAATGCTTTTGCCTTTTAACCATTCGGTAGCTAATGATGATGAAGCGATAGCCGAACCACATCCAAAAGTTTTGAATTTAGCATCGGTTATAACGTTGTTATCATCAACCTGAATTTGCAGGCGCATAACGTCGCCGCACTCAGGGGCACCCACTAAACCGGTACCTACTTTGTGGCTGCTTTTATCAAGCGTACCCACGTTGCGGGGGTTAGTGTAGTGATCAATTACTTTATCTGAATAAGCCATTGTATTAGTTTTTAGTATTATGTTGTGAGTTATGAGTTTCCTCATCGCTCGTTTAAATTATTTTATAAATCCGAAATCGAAAATCCGACTTCCGAAATCAATTAATGTTCTGCCCACTCAATCGAGTCAAGGTCAATGCCTTCTTTAAACATTTCCCAAAGCGGCGACATGTTACGCAGGTTGGTAACCGCTGTTTTGGTTACTTTTATAGCGTAATCAACTTCCTCTTCGGTTGTAAATCTTCCTAAACCAAATCGTATAGAAGAGTGTGCCAAATCATCTGAAAGGCCCAAGCTTTTTAATACGTATGATGGCTCTAACGATGCTGATGTACAGGCCGAACCTGACGATACTGCCAAATCTTTCATGGCCATCATCAAACCTTCGCCTTCAACATATTTAAAGCTGATATTAGCTACATGTGGTAAGCGGTGCTGCACATTTCCGTTCACATAGCTTTCTTCTAATGTAGTCAATTCAGCTTCCAGTTTATCGCGCAAGGCAGATAAACGTTTGGCTTCGCTTTCCATTTCCTGTCCACAAAGTTCGCAGGCTTTACCTAAGCCAACAATGCCGGGTACATTTAATGTGCCAGAGCGCATACCACGTTCGTGGCCGCCACCGTCCATTTGGGCAGTAACTTTAACACGTGGTCCTTTACGACGTACGTATAAGGCGCCAACGCCTTTAGGGCCGTATATTTTATGTGCCGATAAGGCTAACAGGTCAATGCCGTCTTTGTTCACATCAACAGGTATTTTACCAACAGCCTGCACAGCGTCTGTCATAAACAGGGCACCGTGCTTGTGCGCTATGGCAGCAATTTCTTTTATAGGTTGTATAACACCAATCTCGTTATTGCCATACATTACCGATACCAGGATAGTTTCGGGAGTCATAGCAGCTTCTAAAACGGCAAGGTCCAGTAAGCCATCTTCTTTAACGGGAAGGTAAGTTACGCGACCGCCCATTTTTTCAACGTGCTTGCAAGCGTCTAAAACTGCTTTATGCTCGGTAACGGTAGTTATAATGTGGTTGCCTTTTTCTTTATACATTTCAAACACGCCCTTTATAGCCAGGTTGTCTGACTCGGTTGCGCCTGATGTGAAGATGATCTCTTTTTCGCTGGCACCAATTAATTTGGCTACCTGCTCGCGGGCATAATCAACACCTTCTTCGGCTACCCAGCCAAACGGATGGTTACGGCTGGCCGCGTTACCAAATTTCTCGTTAAAGTAAGGTAACATAGCTTCCAGTACCCGTGGATCCATGGGCGTAGTGGCATTGTTATCAAGGTAAATTGGGATATTCATGTTTTATTGTATTAACGATACAAAGATAGGTAAACTTTTTATTTATAATCATTAAAGATAAGCTAATTTGGTCATAGTAACTTAATAATTTACAATATTTGGACATGAACAAAGTTGAACATATAGGCATTGCCGTAAATAACCTGGAAGCAGCAGGCAGCCTTTATGAAAAACTGCTGAACACCACCATCTATAAAACAGAAGAAATAGCTACCGAAGGCGTTAAAACCGCCTTTTTACAAACCGGCCCTAATAAAATTGAACTGTTGGAGGCTCTGTCTGCCGATAGCCCCATAGCCAAATTTATTACGCAAAAAGGGGAAGGCATACACCATATTGCTTTTGAGGTAGGTGATATAGTTGCCGAAATGGCCCGACTTAAAAGCGAAGGCTTTGTTTTGTTAAGCGATGAGCCTAAACCGGGAGCAGATAATAAGCTGGTTTGTTTTGTACATCCCAAGAGTGCGGGTGGGGTCTTGGTGGAGTTGGTGCAGGAGAGAAATATTTGATTTGGTAGTTATTTAATTTGAACGTTGTAATGACTATAGACATCTTTATATAACTTATCGAAAAAGGAACGTATCAATTGAATGAATTGAGTATTAAATTTATTGTCATTCATACTGAAAATATCACGGTTGTCGTTAGTGGAATTAAATATAATACCTTCCGATTCTTCAAGCATTTTTTTAAATGGAGCATCTTTGGGATATATACAATGGTTGTGTACGATACAATGTCTTACTTGCTGTAGATTTTTCAGTTGAGCCCAATTTTCGTAAGTGGAAATATCTACTCCAACAGTTTTTAAGATGTAGGTTTTTGCTTTATCCAAATCATTACTTCCCTTGATGTCTTTTAGGTAAAATTTTTCGTGATTGCATTCTTGTATTTTATCGCAAATTGTGGTCAAATTATACTCGAATGTTGTAAATATTTGAGCGAAAAAGGTTGTCAAAGCAAAGTTTTTGAAATAAAAGGAATTGACATTTGAATACTGGTTATTTTTTTCAAATAAATTATTTAAAATTTTTTGATAACTACTTAAATTTTTAATATACATGATTGTTGAAAACTCAACATTGTCCCATGCTCCATAATTTAAATCCATAAAAATAATAAGTGTGTTGTCTTGACTAAATAAATGTAATTAAATTTTGCTAAATATATGCGTTAGGGATGGCAGCGGATACCGGCCTAGTGGCTAAGGCCTGTGCAGT
The DNA here is from genome assembly GCF_039935595.1 of Mucilaginibacter sp. Taxonomy (GTDB): domain Bacteria; phylum Bacteroidota; class Bacteroidia; order Sphingobacteriales; family Sphingobacteriaceae; genus Mucilaginibacter. Next base: position 5,725 of record NZ_JBDTJZ010000126.1, read on the forward strand.
ATGAGCGTACAGCCCGGTCCGCCTAAAGGCGGAAACGCTCAAGTAAATAAACGCGCTCCGTCGACTCACCCGGTCATCGCTACGCTCGACCACCCTCTCTATGCTAGAGAGGGAAAGGGGATTTTTTTTATTTTAACACAAACGCTTCCAATCTTTAATCTCTAATCTTCAATCTTTTTTACAATACTCTTTACAAATAAAAAAACAATTAGTACATTTGCACCTCTTTTATAAGAAGTAAAGTATAACAATGAAAAAAGATCTGCACCCATCAAACTATAGATTAGTAGTATTTAAAGATATGTCAAACGACTATTCTTTTATCACTAAATCATGCATCGAAACCCGTGAATCAGTAAAATGGGAAGATGGCAACGAGTATCCGTTAGTAAAATTAGAAATTTCACATACGTCGCACCCTTTCTATACCGGTAAAATGAAACTGGTTGATACTGCTGGTCGTATCGATAAATTCCGCACCCGTTACAACAAAAACTAAACTGGTGTTAATAAAATATTTACAAGTCTCGGCTTTGCAGTCGGGACTTTTTTTATTTTTGTGCTATGGCAATTATCCTGTTTGACGATAACGCACACCAAACTCTACTACCCTTAACCTACACTCGCCCTGTTGCCGACTTACGCATAGGCATTTTAACCATTGCCGAAAAGTGGGCCAAGCACCTCAATAGCGACTATTCTTTTTACACGCAACCTTATTTACAGGGCAAGTTCCCGGTTAATTATACGGATGATAATTTATTTATCAACGGGTCGGTTTGTCCGGATGATAATTTGGTTGCGGCTATACTGCAGCTAAAAGAGGGCGAAGCGTTGAAATATGACGACTTGCTGGTAGCCGTTAAAGGAGCAAAACAGCATGAGTTTGAAACTGATGCCAAACTGGACAGGGTAATTGAGTACACACATCCCATTATTACTATTAAACATCCCGAGGATATCTTCCGGCAAAACGATATAGAATTACGTAAAGATTTTAAGTTACTAACAAACGGACGCAAAAGTGCCGCTATTAGTAACACCAATACCATTATAGGTGCTGATTTTTTTGCCGAGGACGGCGCGGTAGCCGAATGTTCGACCTTTAATACGACCAACGGCCCTGTTTATTTAGCTGCCCATACCGAAGTTTGGGAAGGCAGTAACATCCGCGGCCCGTTTGCTTTATGCGAACATTCGCAGGTTAAAATGGGGGCCAAGATATACGGCGCTACCACCGTTGGCCCGCACTCGCGAGTAGGCGGCGAGATCAGTAACGCGGTAATATGGGGTTATTCGTCAAAAGGACATGATGGCTTTTTGGGTAACTCGGTAATTGGCGAATGGTGTAATATGGGTGCCGATAGTAATAACTCTAACCTTAAAAACAACTATGCCGAAGTTAAACTATGGGATTATGCCACCGGGCATTTCCGTAAAACGGGCTTGCAGTTTTGCGGCTTAATTATGGGCGATCATGCTAAATGCGGCATCAACACCATGTTTAATACGGGTACGGTAGTAGGCGTAAGCGCCAATGTATTTGGCGGTGGTTTCCCCGCTAATTTTGTGGCCGATTTTGCGTGGGGCGGCGCGCAGGGTTTTGAAACCTATTCGCTGCAAAAAATGTTCGAGACCGCGGCCAAGGTTTACATCCGCCGCGATCGTGTTTTTGACCAAAACGAGCAGGATATACTTAAAAAAGTTTTTGAATTAACAGACGAATATCGTGAGCTGTTTAGTTGATGGTTCATAGTTCATAGCCATTTGACAATATAAATTAATAATAACCTACCATGAACCATGAACTATGGTCCATGAACAAATTAAAGACATGAGAAAAAAAATTGTAGCCGGAAACTGGAAAATGAACCTGGATTATAACGAGGGATTAAGCGTATTTTCGGAAGTGATCAATATGATCAACGATGAAGTTACCGGCACTCAGGAAGCCGTGGTTTGCAGTCCGTTTATACATATACATAGTTTGGTACAATTGGCTAAGGGCCAAAACCGTATCAGCTTAGGCGCGCAAAACGCCCACCAGGCCGAAAGCGGTGCCTATACCGGCGAAATATCAGCCAAAATGATCAAATCAGTTGGCGCGGCTTATGTAATTTTGGGTCACTCGGAGCGTCGTCAGTATTTTGGCGAAAACAACGAGTTGTTAGCCAAAAAAACTGATACCGTTTTAGCTAACGATTTAAAACCCATCTTCTGCATTGGCGAAACCTTGCAGGAACGCGAAGCTAATACCCATTTTGATATCATTAAAAGCCAGTTGGTTGAAGGAGTTTTCCATTTAGATACCACACAATTTAGTAAACTGGTAATTGCGTATGAGCCGGTTTGGGCCATTGGTACAGGTGTTACTGCTTCGTCGGATCAGGCGCAGGAGATACATGCGTTTATCCGCAAGGAAATTGCTGCTAAATACAACCAAACAGTTGCTGATAATACCACCATTTTATACGGAGGCAGCTGTAACCCTAAAAACGCAGCCGAGTTATTTGCCCAGCCGGATATTGATGGCGGGTTGATAGGCGGTGCATCACTAAAATCGCGCGACTTTACGGATATCGTTAAAGCTTTTAATTAATACCAGGTTTAGGTAGTAAGTGGCCGTACTTTTGTATAGCTTAGTTTACCGCTTAATATTAAGAGAATGAAAAAGCTGTTAAAAAGTATATTACCCCCGTTAATTGGCTTTTTTATTTACTTTACTGTTATAAGATATAGCGGTTACTATTTTACTTTAAAAATAAATGAGATGGGTGGCGGCGATATACGCAGCTTTATGGCCTATTACCGTTATATGCTCCCTTTGTTATTTGTTGTAGCCATTTTAACCCAATTATTAGTAATAGTACCTGTTTGGGATAACGCCTGGGTAAACCACATTACCAGTAAGATCAACGCCTTTATCGACCTGGTTTTTATTTGCCTGGTATTTGCTTTGGGCATAAGTTACATTATTTGGGATACATCGTCGGGTTTCCCGCATTTTATTAAACTGGCCGAATTTATGATCGGTATACAGTTAGTATATTGGGTTATCAATATTACAACACTGTATATAATTGAGTAAAAAAATGAACTATTACGAGTTATTGTTCACCACCATTCCTACTGAAGATTACCAGCAGGACCTGCTGATAAACGCTTTGGGCGAAATTGGCTTTGATACTTTTGAAGAAGTTGATCTTGGGTTTAAAGCTTATATACCCTCAACTGATTTTGATAAGGAGCAGTTGGATGAAGCATTATCACCATACCGGGAAATGTTCACCTTTAGCTATGATGTTACCCTTATCCCGCATAAAAACTGGAACAAACTTTGGGAAAGTAATTTTGAGCCGATTGCTATTGGTAATAAACTTTTTGTGAGGGCTACGTTTCATGAACCTCGCCCGGATTTTCAATACGAAATAATTATCGACCCCAAAATGGCATTTGGCACCGGGCACCACCAAACTACGGCTATGATGCTGCAGCTAATACTGGAGAATGATTTTGCCGGTAAAAAGGTTTTAGACATGGGAGCGGGTACCGGTATTTTAGCCATAATGGCCGCTCAATTAGGTGCGACTGATATTACCGCTATTGATTATGACCCGATTTGCTATGAAAGCATTATAGAGAATGCTGCTTTAAATAACATCACCAATATCATATCGCTTTGCGGCTCAAAAGAGGTTATTCCTGATGAGCAATACGATACGATACTGGCTAATATTAATCGTAATATTTTACTTGACCAGATGCAGCGTTATAGCGAGGTATTAAAAGAAGGCGGTGAGATATATTTCAGCGGATTTTATGAAACACCCGATCTGGATATTATTACCGAAGAAGCGCGTAAACACAGCTTAAAATATATCATCCATAAAAAGGATAATAATTGGGTAGCAGCCAAATTTGTTAAGTAATTTGCATTTTGTTTATAAACTAAATTAATGAGGGTACACTTTATAGCTATTGGCGGTGCAGCTATGCACAACCTGGCCATTGCGTTACATAAAAAAGGATTTGAGGTAACCGGATCAGACGATGTTTTATTTGAACCGTCGGTTTCGCGGTTAAATAAATATGGTTTATTGCCTAAAGAACAAGGCTGGTATCCCGAAAAGATAACTAAGGATATTGATGCCATTATATTAGGTATGCACGCCCGCGTTGATAATACCGAACTGTTAAAGGCGCAGGAGTTAGGGTTAAAAATATATTCGTACCCCGAATATATTTATGAGCAATCAAAAGATAAGTTACGGGTAGTAATAGGAGGCAGCCATGGCAAAACTACCATCACCTCAATGATATTGCATGTACTGCAAGCGGCCGGCAAAAAATTTGATTACCTGGTAGGCGCGCAGTTGGAAGGCTTTGAAACGATGGTGGGCCTAACACATGAAGCACCGGTAATTATTATAGAAGGCGATGAATATTTAGCCTCGCCGATAGACAGGCGGCCCAAATTTCATTTATACAAAGCCAATATAGGCGTAATAAGCGGCATAGCCTGGGATCATATTAATGTGTTCCCAACGTTTGATAATTATATTGAACAGTTTAAACTGTTTATTGATACCATACAGTCCGGCGGCAGGTTAATTTATAGCCAAACGGATGAGGTATTAAACAATCTGGTAGCGCATGATGATAATAACATAGCGAAATTGCCGTATGCCCTACCAAAATACACTATTGAGAACGGTATTACCACGATTATAAGTGACGGAAAAAAATATCCCTTACAGGTATTTGGCGAACATAACCTGTTAAACATGGAAGCCGCGCGCCTGGTTTGCGAAGCATTAAGTGTAAACACAGCCGATTTTTATAACCATATACAAAGCTTTAAAGGTGCGGCAAGGCGGTTAGAATTGCTGGGGAAGAACGACACATCCAATGTGTTTAAGGATTTTGCGCACTCGCCATCTAAACTAAAAGCTACTATACACGCAGTTAAAATTCAGTTTCCAAAAAGGAAACTTATTGCGTGTATCGAACTACATACGTTTAGTAGCTTAAATAAAAATTTCCTGGCCGAGTATTCCGGTACTATGGATGAGGCCGATAGCGCAATCGTATTTATAGATAATAAAACCTTCATACAAAAGAAGATAGAGCCCTATCAGGCTGAAACAGTTACAAAGGCATTTTCAAAAAAAGATATTTTATTTTTTAATGATCCACAATATCTTTTAAATTACTTAAATAGCCTTAAAATAGCCAATAGTAACCTTTTAATGATGAGTTCTGGTAACTTTGGGGGTATAGATTTGACAGCTATTACAAATAAATTAATAAAAAATTAGTGTAGGATAAAAAATATTTTATAACTTTATTAACTATTGCGAAACCCCTATCATAATTATTAAGCTACAATGAAGACATTAGGAAAAAAGATCAGATTATTACGTCATCAAAAAGGATGGAGCCAGGAGGATGTTGCTAAAAGATTAGATATATCAATCCCTGCTTTTTCAAAAATTGAAACCGGGATAACTGATATCAATTTATCCAGATTAGAACAGATCTCCAATTTGTTTGAAATGTCCGTTGTTCAACTGCTCACATTTAATGATCTTGAACAAGATCAGAAATTTGTAAATGAGTTAGAAGTAGTTAATAAAAAACTAACCGACCGCGAAACAGAAATAATTGACCTGCAAAAAAAGGTAATTGAACTTTTTGAAGAGTTAAGACATAACCGTATAACCGCATAACAAAAAGAGCCTCTGAAAAGAGGCTCTTT
>NZ_JBDTJZ010000127.1:0-6638 GCF_039935595.1 Mucilaginibacter sp.
AGTTTCTCCTGATAAGTCTTTTTGCCTTGCATGATCTAAAATAATAAATGCAAGAAATTTATACAAGCTATGTTATCAACACCTTGTTAGTTGCGCAACAGCCTCTTAGATGAAAAAGAACCAAAAACTAAGCGTAGCGACCTCATGAGCACCGCTAAAAAACAAAACACTTGTGAATAAATCAAGTCAGAAAAAAGCTTCAGCCCACAGGCAAAACACCCTGGCCCGCTTTTCTGACCGGCCTTTACCCGCTTTTGTTGGCGGTGGTGTTAGTGTTTAGCTTCTTATTAAGAATCGTTTTTTCTATTGTTGGTGTTATCATCAACAAAGGCAAAAAATAAAAAATATTTGCAACCTGAAACGTTTCTGGTTACATTTGTATATAAATGATTGTCAGTATACGTCATAAAGGATTAAGGCTTTACTTCGAAAAAGGGGATGCCTCCAAATTACATGCACAGCATATTGGTAAAATCAGGTTAATATTAACCCGTTTACATGCTGCAAAATCTGTTAATGATATGAATGTGCCGGGCTATGGCCTACATCAGCTTACCGGCGAACTAAAAGGATTTTGGGCCGTAAAGGTTGATAAAAATTATAGGATAATTTTTCAGTTTATGGCCGAAGATGTACATGAAGTTGATTATTTAGATTACCATTAAAAGCATAATATAATGATACACTTATTTGACCCTGCCCATCCGGGCGAATTGATACGCGAAACCATAGACGGAATAAAAGAAGAAACCGGCAACAAATTAACTGTTGAACAGGTTGCAAAAGGCTTGGGTACCACACGCAAAACGTTGTCGGCAATTATTAATGGCAAACAAGGCATCAGTTCTGAAATGGCCCTGCGTTTGGGCAAAGCTTTTAATACCTCGCCCGAGTTTTGGCTGCATGCCCAGGAAAACTACGACCTGGCACAGGCCCGCAAAAAAATTGATGTTAAGGGGGTCGAGGTTTTTTGGCATCCTAAAGTAGCCTGATATACAGTCAATCACCTGCCTTTGTGGGTGTTATCATCAACAAGTACCGCATCTTTTATATTTTCTAACTGCTTTGGGGTTGCTTCGCGGAGGGGTGTATGCCTGGGGATAACATCGTCCCGCTCATGGCCGCGGGAGGGCCTAGTTACTTTCTCTTGATAGAAAGTAACCGAAGATCAAGTCAGCCAAAAGGCTTCTTTGCCGCGCTGGGCCTTCGCCCTGCAAATCAGGTAAAACCTGGGCGGCAATATTTTTGCCCCACTTCGTTCGCTCATGGCGGTGCTTCAGCAAAAAGTTGCAATGCCCTGCAGCCGCACAGGCCACCATTGTTTTACCTGATTTCGCCCGAAGCTGCTTGGCTGACGGAGTTTTTACTATTACTAATGTGTGCGTAAACATTAACACCACCGAGAATAAAAGCGGGCAAAGGCCTGCCGAATGCTTCGACAAGCAGCATGACAAAACGAGGGGTGTCACCCTGAGCTGCGTCGAAGGGTGTGCGAAGGGGCCTTTGCCCACTATGGTTCGACGAGGCTCACCATGACAACACGCTTTCGTGTTGGTCCGGATTTATAATCCCGGACCGGGGTGTTCGGGGATTTGCAATCCCCTGAATGGCGTTTACGTTATGCGGATTGCAAATCCGCCGTCGGTTAAGTCCGGGGACCGTGCAGACTTACGAAGTTTTTAAAACTTCGTAAGTCTATTGCTCATCAAGTAGGATTTTGTCACCATTTTTGTAGCGAAAATGGCTAATTAAACACCATAAAGTGTACATTAACTGTACCTACAACTGCATAAAACCTACCATGTACCTACCATGTAAGGCTTGGTTTTATGCATTGCACTACCTATTATGTTTTTTTATCCCAATAAAACCTTGCGTTGGGTTGTTGGTGACACCACCAACAAAGGCGAGTAAGTTAAGCGTCGACGCTTAACTTGGCGGAGAATGTGGAAACATTGAGTTTTTATTAGTGTCTCGATAAATCGGGTTATGAACCTTTAACACTTCGTATCCCTTGACTAAATTCGTATTAAGTTTTAAGTCCTTTTTATATAAAATCCTTAAATCTACGTCGAGCCTATCTCCTTGTCCAAACCTTATTCCTTGATTAATTAAATCTTCAAAATCCTTATCGACAATTTTTGCTTTTATTGGAACCCCATTATAAATAAACTCCCAAATCCAAGCTCTCCCTTTTGCAGGATAAAAGTTGGTAGTCTTAACAAATACAGTTACATGGGTTCTGTCTTTAAAAGACTCTTCTTCTTTTAAGAAAGGGCTTGAATGACTAAGTGATTCAAAATCTTTTCGATTTACAGCAACAAATGGTGTTATATTGTTTACAGCTGAAATTTCAATTTCTTCAATTTCTTCATTTTTTTCTAAGGCTTTGAAACTTTGTGCGATTTCATTTACGGTATTTGGGTTTTCTTTATAAAATTTCAGAGTAAGGGTATCGATATGAAACACGTTATTACTACCGAAGTTAATTTCCGTTGTGCCGTTATTATTGATAGTTTCATTAATAGGTTTTTCATCTTTTAAGATTTTATGAATTTCAAGTAAATTTTGAAATATTTCAAAAATTGATTTAATATATTCAACACTTTCTTTTAAAGCTATACCTGCAAATAATCCTTGCAAAGGAATTAGCTCCAATAATATAGGAACTACATGACTTCCCTTAACAGATGCTTCTACTGTTATATTTAGCTCAAGCTGCGGGAATTCCTTTTTCTGAATGCTTTTAATAGCATTCAGAAAATGAAGTTGTGAATTATATAATGAATACGCTTCTATATAATCATTTCCTTTATATCGGTAGTTTATGCGCTCTTGGACTTGAGGTGTTAAAAGTGTCATATTGCTTAATTATAATTTTAGCCTATCTCAATTTTATCAATCTCGCCCATTAACCGTTCGGTTTCGCTTAGGGCTACTATCATGCGTTGGTAGTGGAATATATCATCAAAACTTAGTACGCGGCCCTTTCTGTCCTTTAGCCATTTTTGGGCGGGTTGGTAGCCGCCGATGTAAAACTGCCAGGTGGTATCGGGCACACCTTCAAAATATTGGGTTGGGTTAATATAAACTTTGCCGGCTTCATAGCGTATGGCGGTAACTACGTTATCCCCATCCTGCGGGTAGCTGGTTATATAATTATCTACCATGCTGCTTTCTAACAAATGCAGCTGCCTTATTTGCCCGCCTAACTTAACCAACTGCCAAAACGTAGCGGCATCTTTGGGGTACGGCACCCGCGGAAAATCAATCTTTAAAAACTCTTTATATTTTTCTCGGTAGGTGGGGCTATGCAATACGGCATATATATAATCCAATACATCAATAGGCGCAAAGGTATTTTCGGTTTGCTCCTTTTCGCTGGTAAAGGTTAAGCCTAAATTGGTGGCTATTTGTTGGATGATTTCTTTGTTAAGATTAGGAGTGCGTTCAGATTGTATGTCAATTGTTAATTGGTCCTTTCTTTCAGGGTATAAGTAAAGGGGGAAAATGGATGTCGAATCTCTTGCATTATCTAAAATATGAAAATCGGTAAGAGTTTTTGATACGAAAAAATAGCCTAAACTAGCTTGTCTGTTTATTTTTGAACTAATGAGACCAATATTTTTTTCATTCAAAAGATGTTTCATGACTTTTTCCCGAGCGCGCTCAATAAGTTTCACATCATAATAGATATATTTTAAATCAAAAGGTCTATAGTTGATCTTTTGTATTAAATTTCTATCGACCTCAATTTTATAAAAATCTTCGACTGATTGGGATAATTCCTTTTGCGATTCTTTTATTAAAATTGAATCTTTTGAAGTTATAATTCCAACGTTATTAAATGGAAACAAATCACTTATTAAACATCCTTTTTTATACTCATTTTCATTTTCTACATCCGTTTGTTTAAATAAATACTTCGGAGCTAAATTTGATAAAAGGTCAAAATTTATATTTTTTAAATCGCTATTTAGTAAAAATTGATATTTGCTTTCTCTCTTTCCAAATAGGTCATAATGAAAAACATTGCCCAATTCACTCTCTTTTTTCTTACCTGTTTTTACAAATAAATTGATACTTACGCCTTGCATAATATCAAATACATTTACATCGGCAGATCCACCTGGGCTAACTTCCTTTTTTTTGCTATTGCCATGTAGGTCAATGGTGTAAATTTTATCGTAAGTTTTTAAAAGGTTCCAACGCATCCCCCTAAAGGTTGGGTTATCTAAAAATCCATGCGGGTTAATAAATGCTAAAACGCCCTCCCCGTTTCTTTCAATAAAGTGCTGTCCGTACCTTAAAAATTTAACATAGTCGTCATTTATCCATTTGGGGTTACGCTCCTTTAATTTTTCTTTGCCGCCTGGTTCCTTTTTATAATCTTCCATCAGGTTCATTATCCATTCACCTTTGTTTGCACTCTCGCCACTATACGGCGGGTTACCCATCACTACCATAACAGGGGTATCGCGCTTAATATGGTTAGCCTCGTTGGCTTCGCTACTTAACCAGTTGGCAAAAAGGGTGCTGGTATCGGGGTGGTGTTCTTCTAAACTATTGGTCAAATAAATTTTAAAACGCTGGTCGCGGGTGGGTTTGTAGCCGGTTTCGGTTAGCAGCATATCCAGTTTTAAATGTGCCATAGCATAACTGGCCATCAGCAACTCAAACCCGTTTAGGCGGGGTATCAAATGGTTCTCTACATAGCTGCTCCATATACCCTGCTGCCCTTTGTATTTATTGTACACTTGTTTTACCACTTCGGCCAAAAAAGTACCTGTGCCTGTGGCGGGGTCCAGTATCTGTACTTTATGTACTTCTATTTCGGTTTCTACTTCTTTTACCACAGAACGCCTATCCGTAGTGGCTTGCGTAAACGCCTTTTGCTTTATTTTTATTTTGCTGTTATCGGCAAGGCCATTAGGCAGGTTAAACTCGGTTTTTAAAATATCATCAACCGCGCGTACAATAAAATTAACCACCGGCTCGGGCGTGTACCAAACGCCGCGGGCCTTGCGCAGGGCAGGGTCGTATTCGCTCAAAAAAGTTTCGTAAAAATGGATAATTGGGTCGTGGGTTTGCGTGGCTTTGCCAAAGTTTTGCAGTAAGGCTGCCACATCCGTAGCCCTAAAAATATCTGCCAGGGCATCCACTATCCAAACTATACGGCTATCTAAATCAACCCCGGCAATGTATTGAAACAGCTTGCGTAAAAACGGGTTGGTTTTGGGTATCAGTTCCGCCGCTTCCTGCCTGGAGAAAGTGGGCAGGGTAGGGTCGTGCAGTCGCGCGGCAAACATACCGTAGGCAATGGTTTGGGCATATATATCGGCAAATTCGCGTGGCTTAATATCATGTATCAGTATATCCTTAAAGGCGTGCATTTGGTCGTTAAGGGTACTGTTTTCGGCATTCTCTACGTCGCTGTTTAACGCCGCTTCTATAGTTTGCGAAAGTAGTTTGGCTTTATCGGCCATCATTACCGCCAGCTTTTGCGATGACTTGATGGTTTGCCCAACGTACGTACAAAAGCTGCGGATAAATGCGTTAAATGCCTCAAAATTTTCAGGCACGGGTTTTATTTCGCCGTTAACTATTTCGGCAATTTTAATTTGGGTTTTAAACTCGCCATCTATATACAGCCAAAAATCCAGGTAATCGGTAATAATTAAATTAGGCAGCGATTTGCGGTAACGGTCAAACTGTTCTTTATAATCTTTACTGCCTATATCTTTTCCGATGTCCTTTGCCTCCACATATCCTACCGGAATTTCTTTGCGGGTTATAATATAATCGGGCGCGCCGCATTTTATCCGCGCGGGCTCGTTGGTAACGGTTACGCCTGTGGCGATGCTCTCTAATAAATTTTGTAAATAACCACGGTAAGTATGCTCGGTAGCTATACCCAGTTTATACCGGGATTGCAGGTTATCAATGTATTGGGCGATGGTCATTTAAGGCTGTGATAAGGTAGCAAGTTAACAAAAAAAGTTTTGAATGCCGAAGGACTCCTATGGAAGGGGGGTTTAGTCGCCACGTATTAGCGAGTAACCCCTCCCTGCCACTTCACTGGCTGCCGCACCCCTCCCCAGGGAGGGAATAGATGGATTTTTAGACTTACGAAGTTTTAAAAACTTCGTAAGTCTTTTGTAAACGGCATAAGAATAATTTAAAAATAGTGGGCATGTGCGATTCCCTCCCACCGGGAGGGTGTAGGGAGGGGTTTAGTCGCCACGTATTAGCGGACAACCCCTCCCTGCCACAACACTGGCAGCCGCACCCCTCCCCAGGGAGGGAATTATATTCCGGTTATTAGGGCTTTACCCTGCCTTACCCATTGGCTCAACCGCTTTTTTTGCCGGTGTATAAGCCAGTATAGCCGTAACAATAAGTACCATAATTAACCAAATGGCGTAGGGGGTTGCTTTAACCATCAATAAGGTAATTGCATTTGGCTTTGCGGTTATGCGCTCGGCAATCCAGCCTATTGCTGCCATGCCCGCCAATAAGGCCGCCGGTATGCGTATCCAGGTATAAATTGCGGAGGTGCTTATCAGTATGAGCCAGGGTACTATCATTAAAATAATAAGCAGTTGCATTAACTCGATACCCAGGTTAAAACCCAGCAC
>NZ_JBDTJZ010000128.1:0-23531 GCF_039935595.1 Mucilaginibacter sp.
AGTTTCTCCTGATAAGTCTTTTTGCCTTGCATGATCTAAAATAATAAATGCAAGAAATTTATACAAGCTATGTTATCAACACCTTGTTAGTTGCGCAACAGCCTCTTAGATGAAAAAGAACCAAAAAATCAAGTCAGAAAAAAGCTTCATCCCACAGGCCATACTCCCTGGCCCGCTTTTCTGACAGGCCTTTGCCCGCTTTTTTTCTCGGTTAGGTTAATGTGTACGTATTTATTAATGATTCCAAACCCGTCAGCAGAAAAGCTTCGGGTGAAATCAGGTAAAACAATGATGGCCTGTGCGGTTGCAGGGCATTGCAAATTTTTGCTAAAGCATGGGTATAAGAGCGAACGAAGTGGGGCAAAAATATTGCCGCCCAGGTTTTACCTGATTTGCAGGGCAAAGGCCACGTGCGCAAGAAGCCTCTCTGCTGACTTGATCTTTTGGTTACTTTTGTATCAAGACAAAAGTAACAGCCTCCGCGGTCCCGATAGCTATCGGGAAGCGGGACGATGCTTGTCATTAACTACTAAATATTGGGGCTACGTCATATGAAGCTTAATTACTGGGAGCACTTTAATGCAGCTCCAAAAATTCTTTAGATCGCCGTTTCTCTATGGGTATTTTCATAAACTCTTTCCTACACGAATCAATATACAGGGCAAGGTTAAAATTATGCTGGTATACTTCTACCGGGGGCATATAAAGGATACTGAAATTTTGTAGTTCCTGCCCGTCGAGGTCAATATAATTTTTTAGGTTTTGTGCCGAAAATATTTTAGCGATAGCGTTTTGTGTTTCTTCCCGTTCAATTTTCCGGGCACTTGCTGCTTTCTGTTTGGTTTTGGCAGGGGTAAATAGCTTGAGGGTTAGGCCTCCTATCTGGTTACCGTGGTCGTCTGTAGTGTACTTAACCGTTTGGCCCCCAAAAGGCCCTGGCGCTGACGGAAATACCAGCTGCCCCAGATGGGTACGGGCACTTTGAACTTTAACTTCGTTAAGTTGGGTTTGGTTGGGCTGCAGGTAAACCTTTACCGTGTTTAAATTAACCAGGTAAACCGTATCAGCCAAATAAGTGGGTGCGGTGTAAACTATCCTATCGCCCGGGGCGGCTTCAATAGCAAACCTGCCCAGCGAGTCGGCCACCGCAGATCGTTGCTTCTTAATATTGGTAACCTTTACTTTAGGGATGATGGCTTTGGTGGCATTATCAAATATTTGCCCTTTTAAGGTGCTTTGCGCATACACACCATGGCTTAAAACAAACAGCAGTATAACACAAACAAGGTATTTAACAGTGGTGCAGGTATTTAGGTACATGGTTAATTGAAAAAATACAATTTACCAATATAACTGTTTGGGTTAATTAATATTGTTTGGACACCCTAATTAAGGACTGTTAGCTAAAGCCTTTAACAGTAAATAACGCTACCGGTTATCGTAGCAGTCGGCCGGGGTTGTAGGCTACCAGGTATTGCAGGCTTTGGTCGGGCAGACTGGCAGCACCTATTGAATTTTTTATTCCAGATCGTAAGTTTGCCGATTGGTCTTTCACCAACCTAAAAAGCTCTGATAATACTTCGGGCAATACTTTTACAGACACGGTAGGATAATACCGTTTTTCTAAGTCTATCTTTCCGCTATCTGATACAGCGCTTAGTTCCCAGCCTTCTTCGGGTTTAAAACCAAACTCGGCCGCACAATTGTTAAGGTCATATACATACACCATAGCCTGATGATCAGTTGATTTGTTTTTCATGTTTATTGTTGTTAGCAGCAGTAAGTAAAATATACCTTACACCTTGTAAAGGGTATTAGGCGGTATAAGGGTAGCATAGTAAAAGCAAATAGTAATGCTAAGAGAAGTATTCCTTTTGGGGATTGTGTAAAGTTAACCTTTTAAAGCCCGGCATTGTCATGCCATTAACATATTAACTGATATGACAACCTCGCCCCCTCAATATTAAACAAAAACAGCCGGACGTGGTAGCCCGGCTGTAAACAAACTCAAGTTATAAACTATATCTATTGTTCGTTCAGCGTAAAGTTGAAAGGCAGCACATATTTAACCCGCACCAGATGCCCGCTTGCCATGCCGGGTTTCCAGGCTTTGGCCAATTTTAAAACCCGAACGGCTTCCTCATCCATACCATAGCCCGCTCCCCTGTCAACCATAATGCTTGACAGATGCCCGTCCTTCTCTACCACAAAGGTTACTAACACCCTGCCGCTTATGCCTTTTTCGCTTGCTTCGCCGGGATAGCGTAGGTTCTTTTGCAAAAACTTATTCCATGCTGCTGCTCCGCCAAAAGGTTCGGGCATAACGTCAAGTCCGGTAGTGTTGTGTATGGTTTCGTCTTGTTTTATGCCCGTCGTTTCGGCTGGGCCTGTTGCCGTGCCTTCGGCAGGCAGATTGAGCCCTGTACTACCCGGTATATTAATAGTTTCGGGCCCAATGGGTATGTTATCAGCAATTGGCGGCGGCGTAGTGGCAACCGGGTCTGGCGCAACTACAGGTACCTTAAACTCCTGCATACTCTGTGGATGAGCGGCAGGCTGTTGTTTGGGAGGTTCTACCTTGGGTGGTGTAATGGGTTTAACGGTAGCAAGCTCAACAACTGTTGCCGTAAGAGGCGTTATTACAGCTTTTGAGCGCACAACAATGCTTCCCGCTATAAAGGCGGCTGTAACACTTAAAAAGGCAATCCCCATGGCTTTAACCATATAGGCATTATGATGTTGCCTGATGTAGTAAGCGCCATATTCTTTGTTGCGTTTAGCAAATACAAGTTCGAGCCACTCGGACTTGCACAGATCAAAATTTGAGATAAGCATAGCGTTGAAATTTTGGTTTATACCTATAAAACGCTATTAAATGAAGAAATGTTGCGTGATAATGCAAATAAAACTAAAAAATTAGGTAACATTTTTATCACACAAAAAAACCGGGCTTTAAAGCTATCGGGTTAGCACTTTAAGTCCGGTTTTATCAATTACAAAAAACAAAATCAATATTAACCGCCCATAATAAAATTAAATGTCATTGGGCATTTTACACGTACGGGGACGCCATCCTTATAACCTGGTTTCCAAACCTTTGATAGCTTTAAAATACGCACAGCTTCTTCATCCATGCTTGTGCAGGCACTTTTTTCGACAATAATATTGGTTATAAGTCCGCTTTTTTCAACCACAAAACTTAATGCTACATTACCGTGGTATTTAACGTCGATAGCATCTTTGGGGTATTTCAGGTTTTTTTGCAGAAAGGCAATCCAGGCGGCGTTGCCGCCAATAGGCTCGGGTTTGCTTTCAACTGTTAAAGGGGTATAAACGTCGTTATCTCCTACTGGCTGTGCATCTGTACCATTACTATTTCCGGCCTCATCGGCAATACTGTTATAATCGTTACCGTTACTGGCAGAAAGGTCAATATTTTGAGGGCCGGCAGGCGCATTATTTATTATTTTTATGGGTTCAACTACATTAGGCTTATTTGAAAATACAGGCAGTAAAATTTTTTGCATAGTAGCCGGGCTGTTTGCCACCTGGTATGTTGGTTGCTGCGCCTTTGGTGCAACATAATTACTCAATTCAATTGTAGTAACACGCAACTGGGGTTGCGCAGTAGCAGCATTATATTTAATCATCACATCGCCCAGCATTAATGCTATAATAACGCTCATAAAGGTAATGCTCATTACCTTTATCATAATACCTGCATGTTGCTGTCTCAGGCTGTATGCACCGTATTCTTTGTTCCGGTTTTTAAATACCAGATCAATCCATTCGGCTTTACATAAATCTAAATTTGAAGCAAGCATAATACAATTGTTAATTATTGGTTATTACGCTCATTCAATTATAAAGGTTACACCATTGTTAAAAAGATTTATTTTATTTTTAATAATAGCTAATATATATCATAAAAAAGCCGTTACGAGTTATCCCGTAACGGCTTTAAACAATAAGTGTCAGTTAAAAATTCTGCTTTTTGTTAACTTAGAATGCGTATACCGCTGCTAATAAAAATTGAGAAGCAGATTGGGTTGGAACACCATTACTATCAGTAAATATTTTGTTTTTTCCATTGTCAAACCTTACCTCAGGTATAAAAGTGAGCGGACCTGATTTGATGTTTGCAGTGGCAGTTAAAGCAGTTATGCTCGAACTTGGGGTAGCACCAACTGCTTTAAACTGGAAGGACTCTCCTCTTAGGCCTAAAGTAACAGTTTTAGAGACAGCTAATTGAGGGTATAATGCAACACCACTATAGTTAGCTGCACCATTACCTGATTTAGTTGCAGCATTTAAGCCTAATTTAAAGGCATCTGTTATTTGGTAAGCAGTAGTTAAATCAAGCACAGTACCTGAAGCCGGTCCACTTAGAACATTTAAATAAGCAGACCATCCTTTTGCAGGCGCCAACATTAATTGCGCACCTAAAGTGTTTATTCTGCCTCCAGAAGTATAAACGTTCCACATATCATTGAACACGCCCACCATTAAACTTGCAGCTGGCGAGAAAGTAAATGTAGCTTTAACACCTGCATTCTGGAATGGACCTGCAGAGAATAAGTATGAAGTTGAATAGTTAAAATTTCCTGCTGGCGAAATAACCTCATAACCTACAATTGTAGCCATATAACCCGCAGTAAGGTTAAACATATCGGTTACATCATAAGAAACATATAAGTTTTCAATATGGTTGGCTGGAACAGGTAAAGAAGCATCGCTACGCGGGCCGAAAGATAGTTCGCCTACAAAAGATGCTTTACCAACTTTTTTCTTTAAGGCAAGGTCAACCATACCTATTGAAAATGAATTTTGCTCATTTCCATAATATGTTAATCCTGCGCCGGGAAAGCCTATGTTATTATGACCGGAAAAATCATACTTATAATAAGCGTCTACTGAACCTGAGATCACCAGGGGTGCGTCACTGGTGGTTTTAATAGTATCCTGGGCTTTTGAAGCAAAGCTAAAAGCTGATACTGCAAGTAATAATAGTAAGATTTTTTTCATGAGATTTGATTTGATTGATATAATTAATTAATTGTTGTTTTGCTTTTTTAAAAAATCTGGTCTGAAACAAAACCGTTTCAGCGATATTAATATTGTTTGTTTTTAAAATACCCCCTGCATAATTGTCATTTGTTTAATGATCAGTTTTTCAAAAATCAACCAATCATGCAGGGGATATATATTTTGTTGTTAAGCAGTTACCTTGACGCCTTTGTCAAATAAACCACTTAAGTTAATGTCTTCATCTTGTAGTGGGTAAGCTTCCATGCCGTGATCAAATACATCCAAACCGCCTATGCCAAGTTCGCCATGTTCTTCAACACGCAGTCTCCATGGGTTAGGTAATTTGTTAATGATATACATCATAACAAGTGTTACCACAAATACCGCTATTGCAATAGTAAAAGTACCTATGGCCTGTGCTTCAAGAATGCTTGCACCGCCACCATAAAACAAACCGGTAACAGGTGTAGTATTGTCAGCACCTACCGGGCCTGTTACACCATATTGGCCTGATGCAAATAAACCCAATGATAATGTACCCCATATACCAGCAAAACCATGTACTGAAACAGCTCCAACCGGATCGTCAATACGAAGCCATTCAATAAAGTTCATACCAAAGTACACTACAAAACCGGCAACTGCACCCAGTAAAGCTGCACCCAGCGGGCTCACCCAGTAACAAGGGCAGGTAATGGCAACTAAACCAGCTAAAACCCCATTTAGTGTATAACCTAAATCAAATTTTCCTTTGGTAGACCCCCACCATAAAGCTGCAAACATAGCAGCCATACCACCGGTACAGGCAGCAATTGTAGTGTTGGCAGCAACGCGGCCAATACCTTGCATATCCATAGCAGATAGTGTACTACCCGGATTAAAACCATACCATCCAAACCATAGTAAAAACGTACCGAAGGCTGCTAATGGCATGTTATGGCCGGCAGGCATTCCGCCTTTTTCTTTATCATCGCGTGCAAAAATTCTTCCTAAACGCGGTCCTAAAACTATTGCCCCTGCCAACGAAGCTATACCACCTATAGTATGTACAACTGTTGAACCTGCAAAGTCACGGAAACCTTGTCCTAATGATGGCAGGAAGTTACCTGTTGATCCCATAAGTGCCAGGAAACCATCCGGACCCCAGGCCCAGTGACCGATAATTGGGTATATAAAACCTGTAATACCTATACTGTAAATAATATCTCCGCGGAAACTTGTACGACCAATCATTGCACCAGAAACAATGGTTGAGCAAGTATCAGCAAAAGCATATTGGAATATCCAGTGAGCTAAGATCGGAATACCGGTTGCTTCATAAGTTAAAGGTGTATTTTGCAGGAAGAACCAATCTTTTCCATCTGCTCCGCCCCAGCCAATAAAGCCATTACCATGGCCAAACATAAATGCGTAACCAACAGCATAAAATAATATACCGCACAAACAGGTATCATAAATACACTCCATCAAAACGTTTACAGTTTCTCTTTTGCGGGCAAAACCAGCTTCAAGCATTACGAACCCGGCCTGCATACCAAATACAAGGAATGCGGCGACCAATGTCCAAACTGTGTTAATTGAATTCATCATTGTTGTTTCGTGCGCGGTAAAGGTATCAGCAGCATGAGCTGATGTGCCAAATACACCTGGCAGTGTTAACATTGCGGCTACCACTAATGATAACCCGATCATTTTTCCCGCTAAGATGGTTGCACCCAGCCCCCATTTTTCACGCGTCAACCCCTTAATTGATGTGAGCAGACTGAACTTTGTTTGTTTTTCTTTCATTTTTTTGTTGATTTTGTTGATTTAGTTAGTTATATTAATATTATAAAATGTGTTTTTTAATAAAGTAGTTAGTTTTTGGCAAAAAATCGCTTTATATTTTAAAATTGTTAATAGACAACAACGTTC
The DNA here is from genome assembly GCF_039935595.1 of Mucilaginibacter sp. Lineage (GTDB taxonomy): Bacteria > Bacteroidota > Bacteroidia > Sphingobacteriales > Sphingobacteriaceae > Mucilaginibacter. Next base: position 6,943 of record NZ_JBDTJZ010000128.1, read on the forward strand.
TTTATTATAATTTTCATAAAATTAGACATGATTTTTAATAAAACAAAATTTTTAATCGTTTTTTTTCAACAAATATCATTTTTATTGTGAAAAACGGTAAAAAAAGCAATTAAATGCATTATTTAAAGCAGTTTTTTAATTAAAAAATATACTTTTTGAGAGTTTTAAGATTAGAATAGCATTAAAAACAACCATTTCAATCATACTATTTGGTCAATTTTTACAAAAAGAATGAAAAATAACACACAACATTACCAAAAACGCGTTTAATGTTGATAAATAGAAAAAATACAACTCCAATTGTTTGCATTATCATTAAAACAGGTTTATATTTATTAAGTGGTGAATAACTTTTATTTCATTGCTCATATTTTAAACTATAATTCTATTTTTGAGGTAAAACCCAATATTTATAATCCAAATCATGCCCAATATCAGATTTCAGGCACTTCAAGCTGTGCAAAACCGAACCATACCCGAAGTAAAGATCCCTTCATTGAAAATTTCTGATTTCTTCAATTCGAATGTTTTCGACAAAAAGAAAATGAAGGAGTACCTTTCTAAAGAAGCATATCAGGGTATAGTAAACTCTATTGATAAAGGTGAACCAATACCTCGCGACATGGCCGAGCAGGTAGCATCGGCTATGAAATCATGGGCTATGGGTAAGGGTGCCACACATTATACACACTGGTTTCAGCCGTTAACAGGCACAACTGCCGAAAAACATGACGCTTTTTTTGAACCTACAGGTGATGGTGGCTCTATAGAAGTATTTTCGGGAGATGCGCTGGCACAGCAGGAGCCTGATGCTTCCAGTTTTCCAAGCGGGGGCATTCGTAATACTTTTGAAGCACGGGGCTATACCGCCTGGGACCCATCGTCGCCGGCATTTATAATGGGCCGTACTTTATGTATACCTACCGTGTTTGTATCATATACCGGCGAAGCATTAGATTATAAGGTACCTTTATTAAAAGCTGTAAATGCTTTAGATAAAGCAGCGGTTGATGTTTGCCACTATTTTGATAAAAGTATTGAAAAAGTAAACGCTTCGCTTGGTATTGAGCAGGAATATTTCCTGGTGGATATTGCGTTGTTTAATGCCCGCCCCGATCTGCATTTAACTGGTCGTACTTTATTTGGCCACATGTCGGCCAAAAACCAGCAGTTAGAAGATCATTACTTTGGCTCCATACCCGAGCGTGTATACGCCTTTATGCAGGATATGGAAACAGAGGCCCTGCAATTGGGTATACCGTTAAAAACAAGGCATAATGAAGTAGCGCCTTCACAGTTTGAGTGCGCCCCTATTTATGAGGAAATAAACCTAGCTATTGACCATAACCAATTGCTGATGGACCTGATGGACAGGATTGCCAAGCGCCATAACTTTAAAGTGTTGCTGCATGAAAAACCCTACGCGGGCATCAATGGCTCAGGCAAGCACAATAACTGGTCAATGATAACCAACACAGGTAAAAACTTGTTATCGCCGGGCAAAACACCTAAAAACAACCTGATGTTCCTTACATTTTTTGTAAATACCATTAAAGCGGTATATGAACATGCCGACCTGTTAAGGGCATCAATAGCATCAGTAAATAACGACCACCGTTTGGGAGCTAATGAAGCACCTCCGGCCATAATATCTATATTTTTAGGTTCGCAATTAAGTGATGTGCTGGATGAGATAGAAACATCACGCATCAGCAAAAAAATAAAGGATGATGCTTTGCTATGGCAGGGTATCCCTAAAATACCGCAAATATTAAAGGACAATACCGATCGCAACCGTACATCGCCATTTGCATTTACAGGTAATAAGTTTGAGCTGCGTGCGGTGGGCTCGTCGGCCAACTCGGCCAGCCCTATGACTATTTTGAACCTGATAGTTGCCGACCAGTTGAAGAAATTTAAATATGATGTGGATAAGCTGATACGTAAAGGCGAGAAAAAAGACGTAGCGTTGCTTATAGTTATTAAAAAATATATTAAAGAGTCAAAAGCTATACGTTTTGAAGGCAATGGGTACAGCGAAGAATGGGAAAAAGAAGCCGCAAGCCGCGGCTTAGCCAACATTAAAACTACGCCCAAAGCGTTAGATGCGTTGATATCTGAAAAAAGCGATGTGCTTTTTGCCGAAACCGCTGTATTTACTAAGCGCGAAGCTCATGCCCGTCATGAAATATTATTAGATGCCTTTTATAAAAAACTACAAATTGAGTCACGCGTAATTGGCGAAATGGCAACAAATCTTATTTTGCCTGCAGCTATTGAGTATCAAAGCAATCTGGTAAATAGTGTTAAAGGCTTAAAAGATATTGACTTCCCTGAAACGGCTTATAAAGCGCAGATAGCAATCATCACTAAAATATCTGAGCATATTAACGCCGTTAAAGAAAACGTAGAAGCAATGATACAAGCACGTAAAAAGGCTAATATTATTGAAGACCTGCGTGAAAAAGCAATTAGTTATGATGAAAACGTTAAACCATTCTTTCAGCCTATACGTTATCATGCCGATAAGTTAGAGCAACTGGTTGACGATTCGTTATGGCCGCTGCCTAAGTTCCGCGAATTGTTGTTTATATAAAAGCAAGAAAGCCTTCCTAAACCGGAAGGCTTTCTTGCTTTTATATCAGGCTTTTTCTAACTCCTTTTGTTCTTCCTCTTTTTGCTCTTCTACGTCCAGATCGCGTATGTACATTATTTTTAAATGATCGTAAAAAGAATGCTTATCAATCAATATAGCTATCAGACTTGCTACCATACCGGCCAATATTAACTGAAAAATAACATTGTGCCTGTCGGTCATTTCTAAAACCAATATGGTTGAGGTAAACGGTGACCGCGTTACGCCTGTAAGGAAGCCAACCATACCTGCCAGTATAAGTAAATTGGTGTTGGTTTCTGATGACTGGAACCAGCCGGCCACCCACGAACCGATACTTGCACCTGCGCCTAACGCCGGTGCGAATATGCCGCCCGCCGCACCGGTAGCAAATGAAAGTATTGGACCAAATATGCGCAGTAAAGGCATATACCAAATTGAATATTTATCAGAGGTAAATAATACCTGCTGCATCAGTTCCTTACCCGAACCCAGAATGCCATAATCTATAAAGCAAGCGATTGTGGCCATTATAAGCGCGCAAACTACTATATACAGCACATGCTGGTAATTAAACTTAAATCTTGCTTTCCACATCATCAACCTTAAAATGATTTTCGACATGATGCTCCCCGCCAGTCCTGATAGCGCCGCAACCACTACCACACCCAAAAATATCAGGTTGTGTAAGCTGCCCATTTTGGGGTAGCCTAAATAAAGATACGGACCCAATATACCCTGCGCCGTTAAACCCGCAATAATTACAGACGAAAATATGGCTGTTTTAAAATAACTAAAATGTGTTTTGGTTAGCTCTTCAATGGCAAATACAATACCGCCTAATGGTGTATTAAAGGCTGCGGCAAGGCCAGCTGCAGCACCTGTTATTATCATACTGCTTTTAGCCAGTTTTGGCCACCACTCAGGCAGTAGGCTATTTATCTTTTTATATATAGAGGCGGCTATTTGTATTGTTGGGCCTTCCCGCCCTATGGCACCGCCGCCAATGGCCATAACTAAACTTGACAGCATTTTTACCACAATAATGCGGATGCTTAGCAACTTGCTTACTTTTTTATCAGTATTGGGGTTTGAGATTTCAATTGCGGCCATAACCTGCGGTATACCGCTGCCGCGCGCATAGGGCGAAAATAATTTCACCATCAACCAGGCACCTACAAAACAAACAGGTGTTAAAATAAACAGCCACCACTCGTGTTGTTTAAAAACAAAGGTGGTAAGGCTTTCGGCCAATACAAAAAGGCGGGTATAAACTACAGCTACTAATCCTGTAATTATTGAAGCTATCCAAAAAGGGATGGCCTGAAGCACATTCTTTTTCCATTCTTCATTTCTAACCCTGTCAAATGATCGTTTTAAAAAGGTGCGGGTAGTTGCGGTACTTGTTTTTATCATGAGGGAGTTATTCTCGGGTATTTGCAAAAGTAATCAGTTTGATGTTTAAAATAGTATTAAGCCTTATATTTGTGGATGATTTCTTCCCAAAGATATGATCAAAGAGGTGTATCGGCCTCTAAAGATGATGTACATAATGCCATTAAAAACATTGATAAGGGCATTTTTCCGAAAGCATTTTGCAAAATAGTACCTGATATATTAACTAACGATGATGCCTACTGTAATATTATGCACGCCGATGGCGCAGGCACAAAATCATCATTAGCTTATACCTACTGGAAAGAAACCGGCGACATTTCGGTTTGGCGGGGCATAGCACAGGATGCTATTATTATGAACCTTGACGATTTGCTTTGTGTTGGCGCTACGGATAACATTCTGCTATCGTCAACTATTGGCCGTAATAAAAACCTGATACCGGGCGAAGTTATAGCTGCCATTATAAACGGCACCGAAGAAATATTAAGCGAATTAAGAGATGCCGGTATAGGCATATATTCTACCGGAGGCGAAACCGCTGATGTAGGCGATTTGGTACGCACTATTATTGTGGACTCAACCGTTACCTGCCGGATGAAACGCGAGGATGTAATTTCAAACGACAGGATCATTCCGGGTGATGTAATTGTAGGCTTATCATCATACGGGCAGGCAACTTACGAGAAAGAATATAACGGCGGCATGGGTTCAAATGGATTAACATCAGCCCGTCATGATGTATTTAATAAAACTATAGCCGATAAATACCCCGAAAGCTATGACGCCGGGATACCTTATGAGCTCGTTTTTTCAGGCTCGAAAAAGCTAACAGATAATATTGACATTGGTAACGGACAATCAATTACCGCGGGTAAGCTTGTATTATCGCCTACACGCACCTATGCGCCCATTATTAAAAACATTTTAGATAATTATCGCAGCCAGGTACATGGCATGGTACACTGCAGTGGCGGCGCGCAAACCAAAGTATTGCATTTTGTAGAGCAACTGCATATCATCAAAAACAACCTCTTTCCTATCCCTCCGTTATTTAAATTGATACAGCAAGAATCAAAAACCAGCTGGCAGGAAATGTATAAGGTATTTAACATGGGGCACCGCATGGAGCTTTATGTACCGCAACAAATAGCTAATGATATTATCAAAATATCGCAAAGCTTTGGCGTTGAAGCGCAGATCATAGGCCATGTAGAAGCCGCTGATAAAAAGCAGGTAACTATACAATCAGAATTTGGAGAGTTTGTATATAATTATTAATGGGGATTATAAAACATACATTTAAACTCAACAAAAAAATCCCCGTTCGTAACACACGAACGGGGATTTTAAATTATATATTACTTACATATTTAATTATGGAACCAACACAAAGTTTGTACCATCAAAATTAAAGGTTTTCTTAGCTGTAATATTACTGCCATTATAGGCCGAGTATGTGATTACAAATTTTTGATTCAATACTGCAGTAGTGAATTTACCTTTCAAGAAAACCGCTATACTTGCTGCAATTTGATCATCTGTCCATGCAGTTGCGCCACTTTGAATATTATAATTCCCATATTGTGCCAGGTTTCCTGTTGCTGCAGTACTGGCAACGTTAGGTTGTGCTGTACCGATACCTTTCATATCAGCCGTTGTTAACGTATAATTTACCGTATTATCGGCAACCCAAACGCCATTGGTTTTAAGGAATTGTAGAGGAGTTGACGCAATAGGTGCATAAATCCAGTTGGTACCATCGTAAGTTAATGTTTGTACCCTTTGCGAAGTAATTTTAGCTGTACTGTTATAATAATTATAACTCACGTATTTCACATCGCCAAATTTTGCAGTTGCAGCAACTTTCGCGTCATTTTTAAGGAAAGAGGCTAAATATCCATTAACCGCTGCCTGGCCATCGCCATTAACAAACTGGTTAAAATTACCATGACCGGCAGCAGCATATTGAGCTGCTGATACAGTGTAAATTTTAGTCCATACCCCGTTAAGATACAAGAATGAATCTGTTGTAAGCACACCAGAAGATGGAGTTACGCCCGAAAGAAAATAAAGGTATGTTAATACAGACAATTGATTTGCTACAGGTGTTGGGTATTTATAGTTTAAAAATAACAATACCTGCGCATCTGAATAATCTTTAAAAGTTGTACCGGTAACAGCTTGTGCTGCTACGTAGTCGGTTGGATTAATTACCGTGTAATTAACATTAGCAAAAGTAGTATCTGCGGGTACAACATTAGGATTAAACACACCGTATGTTACAAGGGCCGATGATTTATCATTGTAGGTTGCATTTGGATATTTTACGGCTAAAATAGCAGGTATACTGGCTGCCGCATCTGCCGAGGTTTTATAACCAAATAATGTTTTTGCATAATCAGCAGACGGCAAGGTAGCATAATCAGCAGCGGTAAGTGTTACTGCACCAATATTTACAACCGGGGCAGGCGGTGCCTGCGGTGTCGGCAAATCACCTAATTGTTTATAGGTTTTATCCAGTGGGTTACAGGCAGTAAATGTTGCGGCAGCAACTACAAATGCCAATAAATAATATAGTTTTTTCATAATATCTTTTTATATAATTAAAACTGAACTTTTAATGTAGTATTATATAACCTGCCTACGCCGTAATTAACATTTAAGGTACTTAATTGTGAGGCATAAGTTGCGCCCGGTACAGGAGTCTTGTCAAGTCCTTCGGCCAGGTATTTAGTATTTAACAAATTATAAACGTTGCCAATAAATGACGCGTTTAAGCCGGCAATTTTAAACCTGTAAACAATATTAAGGTCAATAGTTGAATAGCTAGGTAATTGTACCGGCACATATGGTGTACTTGCAAACGCTGTACTAAGCGTACTCATATCATACGATGCAAAGAAGCGGCTATAATAGTTCATATTGCTACCTATTCTTACCTGTGGCAACACATCAACATCTAAACCTAAAGCAGCGCTGGTTTGCGCGTTTGACGCAGCAGAACTTCCAAAATCGCCTATAACCAAACCATTTAACGGCAATGAATTAATTACAGTTGGTGTAGTGCCTGGTTTATCACTACCCACCAAGCCTGAGCCTGAGTTAGAAGTATAATGATAATCACCAATTGACAACATACCGCTTAAGGTTACAATTTTTACCGGGCGGAATTTAGCATCAACCTCAATACCCTGGTGTAATTCATTAATACCGTTTACATTACCGTACGGAATAGAACCATCCTGATTGACAGGGCCTGAAATAGCTTTAGCTCTGTCTTTATATTCAGAACGGTATAAATTTACGTTAGCGCTAAACATTGAACTTTTATAGCCATACCCTAATTCATAGCTGAATAATTTCTCAAGCGTTTTAGTATCGTTTATACCTGTTGTTTTAGCATTTGGGAAAACGGTAGCAATAAGCGGTGGTTTTTGTACGGTACCAATGTTAGCAAAAATGTTATTATGCGCATCAATATTATAGTTAGCACCACCCTTTACCTGAAAACCAATAAAGTTAACCCAAGGGGATTTGTTTGCCGGGTTTGAAGCTAAATAATCAAAATAGTCTATTTTTCTGTTGCTGGTATTATTAACACCAACAGTGACAAAAGCTGACAAATCATTTTTTACATATTCGGCTTGCGCAAATGCGCCTTCAGAGAAAATATCATATTTATAATATTGATTGATCTTATCTCCAACTACGGTATGCCTGTTTGGGTTATTAACGTCAGTATTATCTACCCAATATGAACCGCCTAAAAGATTATTTAAAACATAAAAGTTATCTCTGGTATAACCTCTCAGGTCAACACCGGCAAGTAGATTAATATCTTTTATTTGCTTTTTAAACGTACTTATCAACCCATATTGTTTATGGTCATTTTCGGCCTGGTTCATATAGGTGGTAGAAGCGCCGTTAGTATTTGACATATTTGTTTTAACAATGGCGTTAAAATCAATAGGCGAGTAATAATCACCCAGTCTAGGCGCTGTTTGGCCTGGGCCTAAGCCTGATTGAGAACCTGTAAGGTATACGGCAGCACCTGTACCGTAAGAATAATAAACCACGGTTGATAAAGATGATGTTTCGCTGATCTTCCAGTCGTGGCTCAATGAAAGCAATGGTTTATTATACCTGTTAACTTCGGCACTAAATTTTTCACCATTTAAAATACCCCAGTCAGAATTAAATCTTTGTTCGCCTTGCGGTGCGGCACGGTAGGTGTTTATAGTTTGATAAGTATACCTTTGACCATGATTTTGAGAAGCACCCATAAAGTTTAAAGACAAGGTTTGATTTTTGCCTAATATTTTTGATATGTTGGCAAAATAACTATACCCTGTATAATACAAACCTTCAGCATTTCCGTCGCCTGTACTTTTTGACAACAAGAACGAAGTGGCCCAGCCACTTTTGGTTAAACCCGTTGAATAAGAAATAGCGGTTTTTAAAGCATTATAACTACCTATTGATTGTGATATAGAACCCCCTTCTTCTGTTTCGGTACTTTTTGTGGTAATGTTAATAGTACCACCCAATGACGGAACAGCCACCCGCGAAGCACTTAAACCACGTTGTACCTGAACTGAAGTAGTCACATCTGCTAAACCGGCCCAATCATTCCAGAAAATTTTTCCGGCTTCAGCATCCTGAACAGGTAAACCATTTATTAACAAGGCTAAATTATTGCTATTAAAGCCACGAATAGCTATCCTCGAATCACCATAACCACCACCACCTCTACTTACCGTTACACCGGGTGTAGATTTTAACAATTCAGGAAACTCTGCCAAACCACCTTTTTCTTCAATAAACTTTGCGCCTACTGTTGAAACAGCAATAGGTGTTTGCCTGTCTATAGCAAGAGAGGAGTTAGCGTTTACTGTAACCTCCTGCATAGCCGAAGTAGTAGGATCAAGCGTTATTACACCTAATTTACTGTCGCTGGTTGTTATTTCCTTGCTGATGTAGCCTATATAAGAAAATACCAGTTTAACGCTGCCTGTTGGTACAGATAGTTTAAAAGAGCCGTCAAGACCTGCTGATACGCCTTGCGTTGTTCCTTTAACAATAACCGTAGCACCAATAAGAGGCTCTTGAGTTTGGGCATCTAATAATGTGCCCGTAATTAATTTTTCGCCGCTTCTTTGTGCAAACGCAACTGACAGGCTAAAAATGGAGATTAGTAGAAATAGTAAATACTTCCTCATACTTGTTTGTACTTTATGATAAATAAATCAATTAATTGCAACAAATATAACCTTACATACTATTGGTAATATTAAATTAATGTTAATATTTATTATATATTTTTCAACATTTAACAAGCTTTGCCAAAATGTATTAAATAATATCACCTATTTAATATAAATATTGCATTTTCTATGTGTATTTTAAACACTATCCTATTTAATTAGCACTTTAACGTCAAAAAAGCATAACGGTGCAATCATTTTTCTTCATTTGCACCCTTTTACTTAGCTTTGCCATTCAAAAAAACAATAGCTAAAAATCTATGAACTACGATGTAATTGTTATAGGGTCGGGCCCGGGAGGTTATGTGGCTGCTATCCGTGCTTCTCAGCTCGGTTTAAAAACTGCAGTAGTTGAAAAAGAATCACTAGGTGGTATATGCCTTAACTGGGGCTGTATTCCCACTAAAGCTTTATTAAAAAGCGCGCAGGTATTTGAATATATAAACCACGCCGCCGATTACGGTATTACCGTACCAAACCCGGGTGAGGTTGATTTTGAAAGCGTTATAAAACGCAGCCGCGGTGTTGCCGATGGCATGAGCAAGGGTGTTCAGTTTTTGATGAAGAAAAACAAGATCGATGTAATAATGGGTTTTGGAAAACTGAAAGGCAAAGGCGTAGTTGAAGTTAAAAATGATGAGGGCACCAAAGAGGTCACCGCCAAACATATCATATTAGCCACTGGTGGCCGCTCGCGCGAGTTACCAAATCTTAAACAGGACGGCAAAAAGGTAATTGGCTACCGCCAGGCCATGTCATTACCTACGCAGCCAAAATCAATGATCGTAGTTGGTTCGGGCGCTATAGGGATTGAGTTTGCTTATTTTTATAACTCAATAGGTACCAAAGTTACCGTGGTTGAATATCTGGATAACGTGGTACCGTTAGAGGATGAGGAAGTTTCTAAACAATTAGGTCGCATACTTAAAAAGCAAGGTATCAATATCATGACCAGCGCTAATGTTGAAGCTATTGACAGTAGTGGTGACCTTTGCAAAGTAACGGTAAAAACAGCTGCGGGCACCGAGATATTAGAAGCTGAAATTGTATTATCAGCCGTAGGAATATCTACCAATTTAGAGGGTATAGGTCTGGAAGAAACAGGCGTTAAAACCGAGAAAGGCAAAGTTTTGGTTGATGATTTTTATAAAACCAACGTTGAAGGCGTATATGCCATTGGCGATATTGTTAAAGGCCAGGCCTTGGCACACGTCGCGTCGGCCGAAGGTATTATCTGTGTTGAAAAAATTGCAGGTCATTCGCCTGAACCGCTTGACTATAATAATATACCGGGTTGTACTTATTGCAGCCCAGAAATTGCATCGGTTGGCTATACCGAGAAGGCTGCACGCGAAGCAGGTTATGAATTAAAGATCGGCAAGTTCCCGTTCTCAGCATCAGGCAAGGCAAGCGCGGCAGGAGCAAAAGACGGATTTGTTAAGGTAATTTTTGATGCCAAATACGGCGAGTTTTTAGGCGCGCACATGATAGGTTTTAATGTTACAGAAATGATTGCCGAAGTAGTTACCGCACGTAAGCTGGAAGCAACCGGGCACGAGATCATCAAATCGGTACACCCGCACCCTACCATGAGCGAAGCTGTAATGGAAGCAGCCGCTGAGGCGTATGGAGAGTGCATACACTTGTAGCCCCCCAGCCCCCTGAAGGGGGAGCAAAGGGTTAATATTATAATATATAATCAATTATTTAACTATCGTTCCCCCTTCAGGGGGTTAGGGGGCTAATGAACTTATACATAATAGATACAGGTCTGTTTAAATTAGATGGCGGCGCCATGTTTGGTGTGGTACCCAAAACTATCTGGAGTAAAACTAACCCTGCCGATGAGAACAACCTTTGCACCCTTGCTATGCGTTGTCTGCTGATAGAAGATGGTGACCGACTAATACTAATTGACACCGGCATAGGTAACAAACAGGACGAAAAGTTTTTTAGTCATTATTATTTGCAAGGCGATGATAGTTTGGATAGCTCATTAGCCGCGTTAGGTTTTAGCGCTAATGATATTACGGACATCTTTCTAACCCACCTGCACTTTGATCATGTAGGCGGGGCCGTTAAACGCGACGGAGACACGTTGATACCGGCTTTTAAAAATGCAACTTATTGGAGCAACCGGCAACACTGGGATTGGGCCGTAAACCCTAATGCTCGCGAAAAAGCATCATTTTTAAAGGAAAATATATTACCCATTGAACAAAGCGGACAACTAAAATTTGTTGATGTACAGGATGGCGTTAGGTTTACCGATAATATACACATCCGTTTTATAAACGGTCATACCAAGGCCATGATGCTGCCGCTGATAACTTATAAAGGAAAACAAATTTTGTATGTGGCCGATTTGGTACCTACGGTAGGGCATATTCCTCTGCCCTATATTCCGGCTTATGATATGTTCCCGCTGACAACCCTCGATGAGAAGAAAAAAATTTTAGATGATGCGGCAGAAAAAGAATTTATTTTATTTTTTGAGCACGATGCCGTGAATGAATGCTGCACCGTGCAGCAAACAGAAAAAGGGGTACGTTTAAAGCAAGTTTTTAAGTTAACCGATATATAATTTGCTAATTGTAAAGCCCTCAAAAACCGTGCTATTTTTTACAAAAAATTGATATAATGTAATCTTTTTTTTATATGAAATTATAGTGAAAATTCTTCATAACAATTTCATACCTTTGCACGTTCAATTCTAAAGTTAAAAGAATCGAGGTTAATAAAATAAATGAGACAACTCAAGATAACCCAATCCATTACCAACCGTGAGTCACAATCACTTGATAAATATCTTCACGAAATTGGTAAAGTTGACCTAATCACAGCCGAAGAAGAAGTAATATTAGCACAAAAGATACGTGAAGGCGACCAGGCAGCATTAGAGCGCTTAACAAAAACAAACCTTCGTTTTGTGGTATCAGTAGCTAAACAATACCAAAATCAGGGCTTAACCCTTGGCGATTTGATAAACGAAGGCAACTTAGGTTTAATTAAGGCGGCTAAACGCTTTGACGAAACCAAAGGATTTAAATTTATATCATACGCCGTATGGTGGATACGTCAATCAATATTACAGGCTATTGCCGAGCAATCGCGTATTGTGCGTTTGCCATTGAACCAGGTAGGTTCATTAAGCAAAATAAGCAAAGCATTTTCAAAACTTGAGCAGGAATATGAGCGCGAACCTTCACCCGAGGAGTTAGCAGACATGCTTGAAACAACCGTTGACAAAATATCTGACACGCTAAGTAACTCTGGCCGCCATGTATCTATGGATGCACCGTTTGTGCAAGGTGAAGAAAACACGCTGTTAGACGTACTGGAAAATTCAGAACCAAATACTGATTCGATTTTAATTAACGAATCCTTATCTGAAGAGATCAAACGTTCACTATCAACATTAACCGAGCGCGAGCGCGAGATAATTGTATTATTTTTCGGCTTAGGTACCAACCATCCCCTATCGTTAGAGGAAATTGGCGAGAAATTCAACCTTACCCGCGAACGTGTTCGTCAGATAAAAGATAAAGCACTGCAAAGGCTGCGTCATACTTCAAGAAGCAAGATCCTGAAATCATACTTAGGATAATTTTTAGAATCAAGAGGTAAGAGTAAAGAATCAAGAGAGAGCCGGATTTCGATAAGAAGTCCGGCTCTTTTTATTTTACTTACAATAATTTGCACTTTCAACTGTTTAATAGCATCACAATTTAACATAGTTGAAACGCTTAGCCATACTTACACTTCAATATTATAGGTCGCTGCTGGTTTACAATATGGCGTTCACATCGCTTATATTCTTCCTTTTTTATTTTGGTGCCAGGATGACCGCGATAGTTTTTTTATTCGCTAAAATAGTCGGACTGGTGTGCGCTTGCGGCTTACATTATTATTCAGCTAACGAGACTTATTACTATTACCGTAACGCAGGCTATAAAATGTGGTCAATATATATGGGGGTGTTTGTGATGGATGTAATCCTATACGCGATATTAACCTCAATACTACTGCTATGCTCACACTAAAGGTAGACAGCGTACAACTGGAGTTTGACCGCCGCAAGATATTGCAGGATGTATATTTAAACTGCACCCAGGGCCAAATTATAGGCTTGTTGGGCCGTAACGGATCGGGCAAGTCATCGTTGTTAAAGATCATTTTTGGTACACTTACACCCGGTTATAAATATGTAGGTATTGATGGCGAATACATAAAAAAGGGATATATAAATAACCGCATAGCCTATCTGCCGCAGCATAATTATTTGCCAAAAGGTATTAAAATAAGCACATTGGCCAAAATGCTGGTTGATGAATATTACTGGGATGAGTTTACCGAACTCCCCATCTACCAAAACCATTATAACAAAACAGCAAGCCAATTATCGGGCGGCGAACTACGTAAGTTGGAAACCATGATGGTAGTTTATAATAAAGCTGATTTTATTTTACTGGATGAGCCGTTTACCCATATATCGCCCATACAAACAGAGGAATTTAAACCCATTTTAAAGCGCTGTGCTCAACGCAAAGGCATTATTGTAACCGATCATCAATACTACAATGTTTTAGATATCAGCGATCATATTATCCTGTTAAATAGCGGCTGCACAAAACATATTAATCATGTTGATGAATTGGTAGCTTACGGTTATCTTAGTGCTACAAATCAATAACCTATATGACTATCCCCATTTACCAGGCCGATGCTTTTACCGACAAGCTTTTTGGCGGCAACCCTGCAGCTATTTGTCCGCTTACCGAATGGCTGCCCGACGATGTGATGCAGCAAATAGCCAAAGAGAACAACCTGGCCGAAACTGCATTCTTCGTAAAAAATGATAAGGGTTACTTATTACGCTGGTTTACAACTGAATACGAGATAGATCTTTGCGGCCACGCCACTTTGGCAACGGCGCATATATTATTTACTGAATTAGCATATAGCGGCGACACCATATATTTTGAAACCGTAAAAGCCGGGACCCTTGTTGTTAAAAGGGACGGCGATAAATATACGATGGATTTCCCGACGCGCCCGCCTATACCTATAGAGATACCCAATGGTTTGCAGGAAGCTTTAGGCGATAAACAACCCGTAGCGATATTGCGCTCAAGGGATTATTTTGTGGTTTACGAGACCGAAGACGATGTACGGGACATTACTCCCGATTTTTCGGCCCTTGCAAAAATGGATACCGTTGGCGTAATTGTTACCGCTCCCGGCAACGAGGTTGATTTTGTATCGCGGTTCTTCGCACCGGGCGCTGGTATTCCCGAAGATCCCGTTACGGGCTCGGCACATTGCAACCTGATACCTTATTGGGCCAAAAAGCTGGGGAAAAACAAACTGCACGCTTACCAAATATCAGCCCGAAAAGGCGAACTATGGTGCGAACTTAAAGGCGACCGTGTATTAATGAGCGGCAAAGCGGTTACTTATTTAAAAGGCGAGATTTACGTTTGAGCAGAAAGGCAAAAGCTAAAAGCATAAAGCTTTGGTCTTTCTGCTTTTAGCTTTCTGCTCAATAAGCTACCGTCATCTGCCCTTTTATGTGCTGCGGCTTTTCAATTTCATCCAACACCGCCGCGGCATAATCCTCCATGGTAATAAAACTTTGGCCATTACCATCCTTTAAAAGCTGGTTGCCACCCGTACGAAAAACGCCCGTGCGATCGCCAGGTTCGATTTCGGCGGCCGGACTTATTACTGTCCAGTCCAGGTCCTGTTCGGCCATATAAAATTTTAACGCCTGGCGGTGCGCTTCGGCAGTTGATTTATATTCCTCCGGAAAAAAAGGCATATCAATTAATTGCTTACCAGGTTCAACATATAAGCTGCCTGCCCCGCCTACTACTATCAGGCGTTTAACATGTGCCTGTTTTAAGCCTTTTATTAACGGCACAGCCACCTCGGCAATGGTCGACGCAGGTATATCTTTTGGCGGGCTATACGCGCTTACAACAGCATCCTGGTCAAATGCTCCCGTCTCTACATCCTGCGCCCTGAACAGGTCACCTTTGGCAACCTTTAAATGGTCATGTATGTAAGCATACTCTTCCGGGCGACGAACTATCGCGGTTACATCATGCCCACGGTTTAGGGCCTCTTTTACTATGCGGCTGCCAATACGGCCGGCAGCTCCAAATACAGCTATTTTCATATATTGTAGTGAATGGTTGATTGAGTTTATTAGGTAAATGGTTACAGTTGTTTGTTTAACCACTTAACTTAAGCAACCTAATAAACTACTCACCAATCATAAGCAGCAATTACCTTAAATGTTTTATGATTTTTGATTTTTTTATGATTAATTTGAAGGCTCGAATTTTTTAGAACGAACAGGGATTAAATGCAGCTTACACAGTTAGAGATCAAGGGCTTTAAAAGCTTTGGCGATAAGATCACCATTAACTTTAATGAGGGTGTTACCGCTATTGTTGGCCCTAACGGCTGCGGCAAATCAAACGTGGTTGATGCTATACGCTGGGTATTGGGCGAGCAAAGCACACGTATGTTGCGTTCAGAAAAAATGGACAATGTTATCTTTAACGGCTCAAAAAGTCGTAAACCCGCTAACCTTGCCGAAGTATCTTTAACGTTTGACAATACCAAAAACATACTCCCTACTGATTATTCGCAGGTTACGCTTACCCGCAAGCTATACCGCACCGGCGAAAGTGAATATCGTTTAAACGATGTACAATGCCGGTTAAAGGATATAACCGACCTGTTTTTAGATACCGGCATAGGATCTGACTCGTACGCTATCATCGAGTTAAGGATGATCGAGGAGATCATATCCAACAAAGAAGGCTCGCGCCGTAATTTGTTTGAAGAAGCATCGGGGATATCCAAATATAAACTTCGCAAAAAGCAAACTTTTAACAAGCTTAAAGATACCGAGGCCGACCTGGAACGCGTGGAAGACTTACTTTTCGAGATAGAGAAAAACCTGAAGATGCTGGAGAACCAGGCCAAAAAAGCCGAGCGTTACTATCGTTTAAAGGAACAGTATAAAACGTTGAGTGTTATGCTGGCTTCGTTCCGCATTGTATCATTCAGCGATTCATTAAACAAAATTGAGCAGCAGGAACAAAAGCAACGCGAAGAAAAATCAGGCATAGTAACCCATATTGATACTTTAGAAGCCGCCCTGCAACAGCAAAAACTGGATAGCCTTACCCGCGAAAAAAACCTGGCAGCGCAGCAAAAGGCAACTAACGAGTTTGTAAGTAAAATTCGCGCTTACGAAAGTGATAAGAAGATAAAGAACGAGCAGCTTAAGTTTCAAC
>NZ_JBDTJZ010000129.1:0-20301 GCF_039935595.1 Mucilaginibacter sp.
GGGCATCAATGTTATCTACGGGCGTGCCTTTTCGCGAAGTAATGCAACAGACATGCGTGATATGGAGGCAGTAATGAAAGGAGTGCCTTATAAGGACCCTAACTATAAAAAGCTTCATGACAGCGAATCAATAATAATGAACGAGGAAGCATTTAAAACGCTGAATGTTAAATATAAAGACAACCTGGTTATAGATAACTCTATCGTTCAGGGAACAGTAATTGGCGTGGTGGCTAATTTTAACGGACTAAGTCTGCACGAAAAAATACCTGCCGTAGTAATTCACTGTGACCCAAAAGCCGAGTTTGGACATTTGTATGTACGCATAGCGCCTGCAAATATTAGCAAAACGTTGGCCTTTATTCAAAAAAAGTGGAATACTTTTTATCCTAATGAAACATTTGAGTTCTCTTTTGTTGATGACAATCTGCAAAAGCTATACACTGCTGACAAACGGGTTGGGCAATTATTTGGCACTTTTGCGGCACTCGCTATAATAATCGCCTGCCTGGGTTTATTCGGATTGATATCTCTTACGGTACAACAAAAAATTAAGGAGATAGGCATACGTAAAGTATTAGGGGCCAGCGTAGCAAATATTGTCGAGCTACTCTCAGCCGATCTTTTAAAGTTGGTTATCATATCAATGCTTATTGCAGCCCCTATAGCCTGGTATATCATGAACAAATGGTTGCAGGATTTTGCTTACCAGATAGATATTCAATGGTGGGTGTTTGCTGCGGCTGCAATTTGGTCGTTAGCCATTGCATTGGTAACCGTCAGCATCCGCTCTGTTAAAGCGGCGCTCGCCAACCCTGTTAAAAGTTTAAGAAGCGAATAAACCTAAACCATCATGATAAAAAACTATATCAAAATAGCCTGGCGCAACTTAACCCGAAATAAGTTTTACAGTATTATAAATATTGGTGGGTTGGCCATTGGCATGACAGTAAGTTTTATGCTGTTACTGTATGTTTATAATGAATTTAGTTTTGATAGATTTAATGTTAACAGCGATCGTTTATACAGGGTTTTAGTAAACCGCGTAAGTAATAGCGATATTAATACCGACACACCTACTCCGGTGCAACTTGCATCAGCTATTGAAAAAGATATTCCCGAAGTAGATAAAACCGCACGTGCCAGTGCAACTTATGATGTGTTGTTTAATTATCAGGATAAGGGCATAAAACTCAAGATGATGGCAGCAGACGAATCCCTGTTGGACATGTTCAGCTTTGATTTTATTTACGGAAATCGCCGGAGCGCGTTTCCTGACATCTCTTCAATTGTGCTAACCCAGTCAGCGGCGAAGACATTATTTGGCAATATTAATCCTTTGGGTAAAATCATAAAATATGACAACAAATATCCTTTAAAGGTAAGCGCCGTTATAAAGGATAACCCACAAAACTCATCATTTAACTTTAAAGTACTTATTTCATGGCAAACATACGCCGTACAACAAAAATGGATAAACACTTCATCATGGGGTAATTACAATTTTGATACTTATGTTATGCTTAAACCAACAGCCTCTCTGGCTGCGGTCAATTTAAAGCTAAAAAATATCATCGCACGTAATGACCCTGACAATAAAGCTAACCAGCCATTTCTATATCCGTTTACCCGTTATCATTTATATGACAAATTTAAAAATGGCGTTAATGCCGGCGGAAGTATTGAATATGTAAAGCTATTTATGTGGCTGGCTATTGGGATATTGCTGATAGCTTGTATAAATTTCATGAACCTGAGTACGGCACGTTCAGAGCGCCGCGCACGCGAGGTAGGTGTTCGTAAAGCAATTGGCGCTCGTCGGTTTGCATTGATATATCAATTTTTGAGCGAATCGGTATTGATGGCATTCATGGCATTTTTACTATCACTGTTATTGATGATTGTATTGTTGCCCGTATTTAATAATATTATTGACCTACAACTGGCACTGCCTTATAAAAATATGGTGGCATGGACCGCCGCTATGGGCGTAACCTTACTAACAGGGTTAATTGCAGGTAGCTATCCGGCTCTTTTTTTATCATCATTTAATCCTGTTAAAGTTTTAAAAGGACAGTTAACTGCCGGAAAGGCAACAATAAGGCCGCGGCACATATTGGTAGTGATGCAATTTACTTTTACTACCTGTCTCATCCTGTCAAGCATTTTTATATACAAACAGATCAGCTATATTAAAGATCGCCCTGTTGGCTATGATCGGAATAATTTGATTGAGCTGCGGGTGGAGGGGGAACTTGAAAAGAACTTTGAAAGTTTTAGGCAAGATGCCATAAATGCCGGAGCTATTATTGATGGGGCAATAACATCTGGTACCATTGTTAATATAAATGGCTCTACCTGGAACGTGAAGTGGCCTAATCAATTACCCGGCGAAGATAAACTACCTATTGACCAAATGGTAGTTACCTATCACTTTATGAGTACTTACGGATTAAAATTGGCGCAAGGCCGGGATTTTGACCTGGCACGCCCCGCGGATAGCAGTGCCATTATTTTAAACGAAGCAGCAGTAAAAATGATGCGTCTTAAAGACCCGTTGGGCCAATTGGTTACCTGGCAAGGCAAACCGCGTACAGTAGTTGGTGTTGTTAAGGATTTTGTATGGGGATCGCCTTATGAACCTGTTAAACCGGCTATAATAGGTTTTATGAAAGATTGGATAGATAATATCGCCTTAAAACTAAACCCTAAACTTCCCGTATCAAAAAGCCTGGTCATATTGCAAACCATCTATAAAAAATACAATCCCAATTATCCTTTTGAGTATAAATTTATTGACGAACGGTTTGGAAATAAATTTAAAACCGAAAAGCTACTCGGTACCATGTCGGTTGGTTTTACTTGCCTAGCTATAGTTGTTTCGTGCCTGGGGTTATTTGGATTGGCCTTATTTAGTGCCGAGCAACGCAAAAAGGAAATTGGCATACGTAAAATATTAGGGGCCAGTATCAGTAGTTTATGGCTTAATATGTCAAAGCAATTTATCGCGCTGGTAATGCTATCGTTTATAATCGGCTCGGCAATAAGCTGGTATAATATTAACCAATGGCTGGGCAAGTACACTTATCATACCTCATTAAGCATATGGGTGTTTGCAATTACC
This sequence comes from Mucilaginibacter sp., assembly GCF_039935595.1. Lineage (GTDB taxonomy): Bacteria > Bacteroidota > Bacteroidia > Sphingobacteriales > Sphingobacteriaceae > Mucilaginibacter. Next base: position 3,125 of record NZ_JBDTJZ010000129.1, read on the forward strand.
ATGCTGGCCAGTATAGTAATATGCTTAATTGCGGTAAGCTTTCAAGCCATTAAAGCCGCAGTTGCTAACCCAGTTAACAGTTTACGAAGTGAATAAAACCTAACCTAAACCTTATCATGATAAAAAATTACATCAAAACAGCTTTCAGGACTTTGGTTAAAAACAAAGGGTTTACCGCTATTAATATTTTAGGCCTGGCCCTGGGGCTGGCAACCTGTTTGCTGATTGTATTTTATGTGGTTGATGAGTTAAGCTATGACCGTTATAACGTAAACGCAGATAGGATATATCGTGTAAATGAAGACTTAAAACTGGGCGATTATAAGGTGCAATACGCAGTTGCCATGCCGCCACTGGCTAAAACATTAATAAATGATTTTCCGGATGTAGAAAATGCGGTAAGGATAAAAAGGGCTGCCATCTCTATTAAAAAGGGAGATGAATATTTACCGGAAAATAATGTTGTATTTGCCGACCCATCTGTATTTGATGTTTTTACATTGCCTTTAATTTATGGCGATAAGGCTACTCTTTTAAAAGATCCCAACACTATTGTCATTTCCGCATCGGCAGCCCTCAAATATTTTAATAAGTTAAACGTAATAGGCCAACAATTAACCATTCCAAATTACGGGAGTCTAAAAATAACCGGTGTAATAAAAGATATACCCAGGCAATCGCATTTTTATGCTGATTTTTTGATGGCGATGATTTCATGGCCGGATAGCCGTACTAACGAATGGCTGCGAAGCGACTATAACACCTACGTGTTAATGCGTAAGGGTGCTGACTATAAAAAATTGGAAGCAAGTTTTCCGCAACTATTAAGAAAGTATAGCGGTCAGGAAATGCAAAAAGCGGTTGGCATGAGCATTGATGATTTTGAAAAAAAAGGCAGTTATTTTAAAATGAGCCTTATGCCATTAACTGACATACACCTGCATTCAAATATGACAGGTGAGCTTGGTGTTAACGGAACAACGCAATACATCTATATATTTTCGGCCATTGCCTTATTTATTTTAATAATAGCGTGTGTTAACTTCATGAACCTCTCTACGGCACGGTCAGCCAGCCGTGCGCGCGAGGTGGGGGTACGTAAAGTGTTGGGGTCGCCACGCAAATATTTAATAGCCCAATTTTTAATGGAATCTGTATTGGTTACGTTTGCCGCAACGCTTATAGCCGTTATAGCCGCTGTTTTAATATTGCCTGCATTTAATAATCTGTCTGATAAAAATATAGTTATTGATACACCTACATTAAGCTGGCTGGTGCCTGCTTTATTGATAGAAATACTGGTTGTTGGTTTCCTGGCGGGAGCATACCCTGCCTTATTTTTATCAGCCTTTAAACCGGTTAATGTGCTTAAGGGTAAGTTGACGGGCGGATTTAAAGGTGGCGGTTTGCGCAGTTTTTTGGTTGTTTTCCAGTTTGCTGTATCTATATTTTTGATTATCGGCACTTTGGTTATATACACCCAGTTAAAATATATGCAAAGTCGCGACGTAGGTTATAACCGCGATCAGGTTTTGGTAATACAAAACGCATGGGAGCTGAATAACCGTGCCAAAATATTTAAACAGGAAATACAGCAATTACCCGGTGTGGTAAATGCTACTTTAACAGGTTTTTTGCCAACATCGGCAAACAGAAATACATCTGTTTTTTTTAAAGATGCTACTAAAGATCCCAAAAAATCCATATTCCCACAAGCATGGCACGTTGATAATGACTATATAAAAACATTAGGTATGACAATAGTAAAGGGCCGCGCTTTTTCGGCCCAGATGCCTACCGATTCAAACGCGCTGGTAATTAATGAAACCGCCGCTAAGTTTTTAGCCTTTACTGATCCTATAAATAAAACGCTGTACAAACAGGATGGTAATACCATGAAGCCCTTTACAATAATAGGTGTAGTAAAAGACTTTAATTTTACTTCGCTACGTCAAAATATTACTCCGGTGGTAATGCAATTAGATTATGACAACGGAAATCTGGCCATTCGTGTGCAAACCGCTAACCTTCCTAACCTGCTTAGCCAAATTGAAAATAAATGGAAAGCCATCGCTCCATCGGCACAGTTTAAATATTCATTTATGGATGCCGACTTTGAAGCTGCTTACCGCACCGAGCAACGCATGGGGCAACTGTTTATCATATTTACCTCATTAGCTATTATAATTGCCTGCCTGGGCTTATTTGGCCTGGCCGCTTACGCCGCCGAGCAGCGCAACAAAGAAATAGGTATCCGCAAAGTATTAGGCGCAAGCGTGGCTAATATAGTAACCATGCTATCCGCCGATTTTATAAAGCTGGTTTTCATAGCTATGCTGATAGCCCTGCCTGTAGCCTGGTATATGATGCACCAATGGCTGCAAAACTTTGCCTACCGGGTAGGTATCCATTGGTGGATATTAGCCATAGCGGGTATAATCGCATTGTCTATAGCTTTTATTACGGTGAGTTTTCAATCAATAAAGGCCGCGCTTACTAATCCCGTTAAAAGTTTAAAAAGCGAGTGATTATGAAAAAAAATAAATATATCATCATAATACTAACGGTGCTTTTGGCCGGCCAAAGCGCTTTGGCCCAACATAGTATAAATTATGATCTATCAAAAATACTATCAGCCAAAGGCTTTAGTACAACCAATCGCAAGGTAAGTGAACTACCAAATCATGAAAAAAATGGTGTCATGCTTTCTGCTGATGCGGGCGAGGGTGTTGCCTGGCTAAATGGTGTAACTTTTACAAACGGTATTATTGAATTGGATATGCGGGGAAAGAATGTTGAGCAACAAAGCTTTTTGGGCATAGCTTTTCATGGTCTTACTGATACCAAAACGTTCGATGTGGTTTACTTCCGCCCTTTTAACTTCCCGGCGGCCGACTCAGTTAAACGTAGCCACTCCATACAGTATGCTTCGCATCCTGAATATCCGTGGCAGGTACTGCGCCAAAAATTTAACGGCCAATATGAAAGGGATATAAAACCATCACCCAATCCGGGCGAATGGTTCCATGTTCGTATAGAAATAAATTCTCCACAAATAAAAATATTTGTAAACGGCAATGCCACACCAAGCCTTGTTGTTAAAAAGCTCAATGATCATAAAAGCGGGTTGTTGGGTTTATGGGCAGGTAATAATTCTGACGGGCAATTCGCCAATTTGAAGGTAACTTATCTTAAATAAATATTATAAATCAACAACCATATGCTATCATTAAAAAACATCTCCAAATATTATAACAATGGCGGCAACAAAGCTGCCGTACTTCAAAATATCAGCCTTGATATTAACGAGGGTGAATTTGTATCCATCATGGGCCCGTCGGGTTCGGGTAAATCAACTTTGTTGAATATTATAGGCATGCTGGATGAGCCAACCGAAGGGTACTATTATTTTATGGACCAGATAGTGCATCAGCTTAAAGAGAAACAGCGTTCGGCCCTGTACAAGCAATACATTGGTTTTGTATTTCAAGCGTATCATTTAATTGATGAGCTTACCGTATATGAAAACATTGAAACACCGTTGATATACCAAAATGTAAGCTCAAGCGAGCGTAAAGCCTTAGTAGCCGATGCGCTGGACCGTTTTCAAATTGTAGGTAAAAAAGATCTGTTTCCGGCGCAATTATCCGGCGGGCAACAGCAATTGGTGGGTATAGCGCGGGCGCTTATAGCAAAACCGAAACTATTATTGGCTGATGAGCCTACCGGCAACCTTAACTCAAAACAAGGCGAAGAGATCATGGAACTGTTTCGCAAGCTAAATAAGGAAGATGGCGTAACTATTATCCAGGTAACGCATAGCGAAAAAAATGCCGCCTACGGTTCAAGGATCATTAATTTATTGGATGGCAAGGTTGATTCCTCGCATAATATTTAGTTATGTTGTTACGTAAAAAAATAATGCTGGTTTGGTTAATGGTTATTACAGGTATAGCTAACGCGCAGCAAACCACCTATACTTTGCCCCAGTGTGTTGATATAGCCATAAAAAATAACCTTAGTGTTAGCAAAGCCGATCTGCAAGCACAAATTGCTCAGATCAGTTTGCAGCAATCGCGTGAAAATTTATTGCCTAATTTTTCAGGCAGTGTATCTCATACCATAAACAGCGGGCGCAGTGTTGACCCCACATCCTACACATATGTTAACCAGCAAATTACAACGGCTAATTATGGCTTAAGCGGCGGTTTGGTGTTATTTAACGGACTGTCTATGCAAAATAGCATTAAGCAGGCATCATTGGCCTATCAGGCCGGTAAAATGGATCTTCAGCAGGTAAAAGAAATGGTTACGCTAAATGTTATCAATGCTTACTTGCAGGTTTTAAATAGCGAAGACCAACTGGTGCAGGCCAATAACCAGTTAGTAGTATCACAAAAACAAGTTGAACGGTTGGATATATTAGATAAAGCCGGTGCCGCCAAACCATCAGATGTTTATGATATTAAAGGCAGATTGGCTACTGACCAACTCTCGCTTATTAATGCAAAAAACAACTTAAATCAGGCTAAGCTTGTGTTGTTGCAAATTATGAACGTACCCTTTGATAAAGACATTAATGTTGAACGATTTGATTCGACAGACTTACAAATCTATACTACTACCCCGGATGCAATTTACAATACCGCCCTGCATGATATTGCCATGGTAAAAGCAGCAACACTACGCCGCGAAAGTGCCGAAAAGGGAGTAAGGGTAGCAAAAGGGGGGCTTTTTCCATCGTTGTCGTTGTCCGGAGGTTTAAATACCAATTATTCAAGCGGGTCTGAACCTATAAGTTATACCAGCCAGTTTAGAAACAACTATGCAACCTATTTGAGTTTAGGGTTACGCATCCCGATATTCAGCGCTTTTCAAAGTCGAAACCGAATATCCTTAGCTAAAATAAATTTGCTTGATGCCGAATTTACCGAGCAAAGCACACAAATTCAGTTGAAGCAAAATATTGAGCAAGCTTATTTAAATACAATGGCTGCTTTTGACAGTTACCAGATATTAGTTGAGCAGGTAAAAGCCTTTACCGGTTCATTCAACGCGGTCGAAGCAAAATTTAATGCCGGAGTAATTACTTCGGTGGATTTTGTTTTAACTAAGAATAACCTTGATCAAGCCAACAGCGCTTTGATAAGCGCCCGATATGATTATTTGGTTCGCGTTAAAGTATTAGATTATTACCAAGGGAAGCTATCTTTGTAGTTTAAATGAATTAATTGCTTTATTCAAATTCATTATTATCTAAAAAATGATTAATGTTTGTAAAGAACACTTTACTATTTTAAGAGTCGAATAAACAAATCGCTTCAGAAATTAAATCTGCTTATGTATTACATTTAATTAAAGATTTATTTTCTACAATAAACGCAAGAAGAACTAATGATTTTTAGTTGATTATGCACCGGAATTTGAAAGAAAAGATGAACTTATTATTACGTTAGAAAATACGGCTGAATTAAATAAGTGATAGCTGTCACAAATAGTCTTTTTATTGTGAAGTTGCTTTCAGACTGCGTATGTTCGTGCTAATAATTGGGTTTGGTCAAAAAATTTAAATAGCTAATTTAAAAGTGGTGTGCATATAAACTATATTACAGCTGAACAGGCTGTTAAAATAATCAAATCCGGCGATAGGGTATTCATTCACGGTAGTGCTGCTACACCTATCCATTTACTTAAAGCTTTGCAGGTCCGTCATCAGGATGTTAAGCAAGTAGAACTGGTAAGTATTACCACACTTGGAGATGTAGATTTTGACAATCCCCAATACAGTAAAAGCTTTTACGTAAATTCCTTATTTGTTTCTGCAGCTACCCGTAAGGTTGCCAATAGCCTGGATGGCGATTATGTCCCAATTTTTTTAAGCCAAATACCGCAATTGTTTAAAAGTGCTAACTGGACTATTAACGTGGCAATGATCCATGTTTCGCCGCCGGATGAGCATGGTTATTGTTCTTTAGGCACATCGGTAGATATTGCCCGTGCAGCTGTTGATGTTGCACAATATATTATTGCGCAGGTAAACCCAAAAATGCCTCGCACCCATGGCGATGGGTTTATCCATGTCAGTAAAATTAATGCGATGATTTGGCATGAAGCTGATTTGCCGGAGTTAAACTATGCGGATGGGGGCAGTAAAGCGATAACCGACATCGCTGTTAACGTAGCTTCTCTTATTGAAGATGGTGCAACCCTGCAAATGGGCATTGGAAGCATACCCGACCTGGTACTTAAAAATTTAGCACACCATAAAAATTTGGGTATCCATACCGAAATGCTTTCTGATGGGGTAATCCCGCTTATTGAAAGTGGAGTAATTAACAATAGTGAAAAGAAACTAAATATTGGCCGGTCCGTTACAGCCTTTATGGCCGGAACGCGCCGATTATATGATTTTGTAGATGATAACCCGGCAATACGTGTAATGGATATCAGCTATGTTAATGATACCAGTATAATTAGACAAAATCCTAAAGTTATTGCTATTAACAGTGGAATTGAAATTGACCTGACCGGGCAGGTTTGTGCCGACTCTATTGGTACTTATCAATATTCGGGTATTGGCGGGCAAATGGATTTTATGCGTGGAGCCTCGCTATCTGTTGGCGGTAAAGCTATTATAGCCCTCCCGTCTGTTACATCAAAAGGTGTATCGCGTATAGTGCCTTTCTTAAACCAAGGCGCAGGCGTAGTAACTACACGTGGCCATGTGCAATGGATTGTAACGGAGTATGGTATCACCAATTTATTTGGTAAAAGCCTTAAACAGCGCGCAAAGGAATTGATAAAACTGGCGCATCCAGATCACCGCGAAGCACTAGACGCGGCCTACTATGAACGCTTTCATTAATTTGTTTTACGGTTTGGTCGAAATTTTTTTAGATGAATTGGAGAGGCATATAAATGAAGGGTGTAAAAAAGCAAAACCTACCTTCTAAAGTTTGCGTTGTATGCTATAGGCCTTTTACATGGCCTAAAAAGTAGGAGAAAAATTAGAATGAGGTAAAATATTGCAGTTACAGATGCGCAAAAAAATAAGCGATCTTATTTCTAAAATATTTGAATCGTAAATATTCTTTATCATCTTTTAATATCACCCAAATCCAATAATTTTCAAATTATTGTTTACAATTAATTGGTAATCAATGTTTAGTTGCTTTTTGTATCGAAAAATAGGTAATTAATAAAAAGCATTACTGACTGAAAATTTGATTTTTGATTTTGGGTATTTTACTAAACATAATTAATAATATTACAACATAAACAATCCGGTGTGTAAACGGTTTGTAAATTCAGTAATTTAAACTTGATTATGAAACTTATGATGTGTAAACCAATAATCATGTTGCGGCAGTTACTTTTGGCATTAGTACTCATTTTTATAACAACGGCATGCTTTGCCCAAGTTAAAAAGAAACAGCACCGCACACTACGCGACTCGCTGCGCGAACGCGTATTGAAACGCGATTCAGTTATCAGGTCATTCCGGCATTCGGATGCCTCTGTAAATATTCTTGCCGGAAAAATTGAAGATTATGCATCAATATACGTAGAAACCAACGCCGATTTAGCCCGTGGTTTTGATACAACAGAAATTAGTGAACAACTGCCGGTGTTGGAAAAGCAGATGGAACGCACGAGAAAAGCTGTTAATAATCGCGTTACCTTAAGTTACCTGGTTTCTATCCGTGGTGTAATAGATCATCTAAAAAAACAGTTAAATACATGGGAAGATCAGTTAACAGACTATAACAATCAACTTGATAAAATTAGTGACGAGATTGTTGAGTTTAAAAAAGATTCAATTTTGCGATCATCGCCCCTGGACAGCAATTTAAAAGTAAAGTATAAATTACAGGTACAAAGCCTGGACCGGCAGTGGGACGATTTAAATTTGAAAGCAGGAAAGGCCATCATAAATATTGGCTTACTGGAAAATCGGGTTTCTTCTTTAACTATCCTGCTAATAGATATTGACGAGAGTATTGACTTGAGGGTGCATGAGTTTACACTTAAAGCCTTGACTAACGAAGCCGGTTATATTTGGGATTTGAAACCGGGGTATACTACTTCTGTCGATACAGCATTGGCAAAAAGTTTCTTACTCGATTATCGCCTCTACAGGTTTTTTATTCTTAGTAAAGCTAACTATTTTGGTCATACTATCTGTATCCTGGTATTTGTGCTTTTTATAGGATGGGTTTTGGCCAGCAAACGAAAAATTGCCAGATCGGGCAATTTGCATCATCACATTAGTTCACAAATCAGCTATCTATTTAAACACCCTTTCCTCTCTGCAGTTCTTCTCGTTGCCGTACTCGCACCATATTTTTACGACCATGCTGCACAAATATTTTCGGATACAATGGTTTTGGTGTTGATGGCTGCAGCAGGGCCATTAATAAAAGATAGCTGGCCTGCGCCTGTATACAAATTTTGGCTGGTTCTTTTTGTTTTGGCCATTTTGAGTACTTTAAGCAGTTTGCTTATTTTGAATACGGTGCCTGACCGCATTCTGTTAATTATAATATCGGCGTTCACTATATTTCAATCTATCCGGTTTTTAAAGGAAATCAAAGCCGGCAACGAGAGTTTACCAAAGCATTCAAGGCTTGCAGTACAGTTGTTTATTGCTTTACATGCCTTGGCTGTTATCCTGCACATTACCGGCAGATTTAGTTTAGCTAAATTAATCGGTATTAGCGCAACGCTTAATATTTGCCTGGCAATGGGCATTTACCTGGTGGTACAAATATTAATGGAAAGCTTGTTTTTACAGTTAGAAGCAAATAAAACTTCAGACAGTCAAACGTTTGTGTCGTTTGTTGACTTCAAGATCGTGCAAACCAAATTTAAAGAAGTATTAATTAAGCTATCGGTAATATTATGGTTGTTGGCGCTGGCTAAGAACCTAACTATCGATGATTATTTATACGATAGCGCAAACGATTTTTTAAACCATCCATATCAATTTAGCAGCACTGCATTCACTTTCCGAAGCGTTTTAATATTTATCATAGTAATTTGGGTTTCGGGCTTATTGGCACGGGTAATTAGTTACTTTTACGATTTTGCGGGGCAGCAAACAAAACTTACTGCTAAGGATAAGAAAACACGTTCGTCTATTCTCCTTATCAGGCTTGCTGTGTTTGTGGTTGGTTTTTTTACTGCGGTTACAGCTGCAGGCATTCCTATGGACCGAGTTACAATTATTATTGGCGCCTTAGGAGTAGGTATTGGTTTTGGCTTACAAAATATTGTAAACAACTTGGTATCGGGTATTATCCTTGCATTTGAAAAGCCGGTACAAGTTGGCGATATTATTGAAGTGAGTGGAATATCCGGCACAATCAAGGAAATTGGCATCCGATCAAGCAAAATTGAATGTGGAAACGGATCAGAACTGATTGTACCCAACGGAGACCTGATATCTCAACATGTAGTTAACTGGACGCTTTCAAATAATAACCGAAGGGTTGAACTTATTATAAGAATTGCATATGGCTCGGATGTTGTAAAAACTGAGGAATTACTGGCGTCGATTGTTAATGGGCATAAGGATATCATGAAATCGCCCCCACCGGCTATCTTTCTAAATAATTTTAGTGACACCGCAATTGAGTTTCGGGTATGGTTCTGGGCAGAAGAGATCAGCCGCTGGCTGCAATTAAAAAGCGGGGTTATGCGCGAAATTTATATTGCCCTTGATGAGGCAGGAATTGAATTGGCACAGTCACAAAAAGAAATACAGATCATGTTACCCGAAAACATTTCTAAGAACGACGAGCTTTCCAGCCCGCCGGATAAAAAAAGCAGCGAAGAAAAAGGTAAATAATTTTTTGGATAAATCCGAAAAATGATGGGTGGGGGAGATGATAGGCTGCCCACCGTGAGTGCAGAATTATATTATATATAACCTTAATATAGGATGTTTTCCTTCTTTTCTAAAGCAGCCCAAATTAAATTCAATTTGGCAATGGCGCCACAGGTAACGGAGTTAAGGGTAAACTGAAGAAAAAACTGCTGCCTTTTCCTGGGGCACTCTCAATCGAAAAAGTACCCTGATGCTTTTTGACAATCTCCGAGGCAATATACAAGCCAAGACCCACGCCTTGATAATTCATTGCTGTTTTGCTTACCCTGTAAAACCGCTGAAACAACTGATCAATATCTGCTGCGGCAATACCAATTCCAAAATCCTGTACCTGAACTATAATATTGTTAGAATCAATTTTAGCCTTAACAATCACCTGGTTAGCGTCCGGTGAATATTTAATGGCATTGTTTAAGAGGTTGATAAGCACCTGTTCAATTCGGAACTGGTCGCCGGTATATATCAAGTCTATAGTGTTTTCCAGTAAAATATTGTGTTTATGCGAGATCAGTTGAACGCTGGTAATGGCATTGGTCAATGCGTCCGAAAAGTGAAATGCGGTAATATTCAGGTCTATCTGGCCTGAATTGATCTTGGTCACATCTAACAAGTCTTCAATCAGTTTTTCCAGTCGTTTGATACTGTTATTCGCATTAATTATAAATGGATAGATGTTGTCAGCCTTGTTTGTCTTTAGCTCCAACAACTGATTAATGGCCTTAATGTTGGTTAAAGGCGTTTTAAATTCATGGCTAACCATGTTAAAGAATTCATCTTTTTTCGCCTCTGCTACGGCCCGTCTTTCTTTTTCCTGCTTTTGCACCAATACTTCCCTGTTAGCAATAATTAGTTCGGCAGCGCGCTTCCCTCTTTCCTCGTCCTGAAAATCCAGTTCTTTTAGCGCGATGATCAATTCTTCGGCTCTTTTTTCTTTTTCTCCGTCCTGATAGTCCAGTTCGATATTGGCGATGATTAACTCAGCGGCGCGTTTCACTTTTTCCTGATTTTCAAAGACCAGTTTTTTATTAGCAATTACCAGTTCATTTGCTCTTTTTTCTTTTTCTTCATTCTGATAAAGTAACTCTTGGTTAGCAATACGCAATTCAGCCGCACGCTTTTCCTTTTCCTGGTTTTGAAAGACCAACTCTTTATTGGCGAGAATTAATTCGGCGGCCCGTTTTTCCTTTTCCTGGTTTTGAAAGATCAATTCGGTGTTGGCTAAAATGAGTTCTGCCGCCCGTTTTTCACGTTCGCGGTTTTGTACATCCAATTGCGTATAGGCAATCACTAGTTCTGCTGCGCGCTTTTCTTTTTCGGAGTTTTGAAAAATCAGCTCTTTGTTAGCTAAAATGAGTTCTGCTGCCCGCTTCCCTTTTTCTTCATTTTGAAAATCGAGTTCCTTGTTGGCAATGATTAGTTCGGCGGCGCGCTTTAATTTTTCCTCGTTTTGTAAATCGAGTTCAATATTAGCGAGGATCAATTTTGCTTCAAACTTTGCTTTTTCCTGGTTAGCAATAATTAGTTGCGCTGTTAAGCTTTTGGTATCCATAAGGGTTGCCACGGCAACTGATGATTAGTAATGATGAATTTAAAAGAACGGGTTATGCAATAGTACACATTATAAGGAACCGATGATTGTTTTGTTAGAAAATATTTTTTCTAAGTTCCGTATCAATGAATAGAATAAATTATTGATGTCCAGTTATTTATTATTAATATTTTTAGGGGTCATTAACTTTTTTAGTTTTTTTAAGCATTTATTAGACCTCTGTATTTCCCGCTATTTTTATATTGGTAATTTTTAGTTCGGAATAGTATGATTAGTTTTATTTTCGAAATCTATAGTAAATTAATGGTCTATGGATCACCCACTGAATCATAGATATATGTGTAAAAGTGTTGGCTATATGAGGCCCTCAATTATAATATGAATAAAAAACAATAAAAAATAATAAAAAGTAAGTATGAAGATATATATTTGATTTTTAAGAAATACCAATTATAACTGCACCCCCGTGCTTATTTTTAAAATTTTGGATAATAAAAAGGACCATATTTTGTCGCTTTGGCAACAGGTATGTTTTAACGATGACGTTAAAGCATTTGAGTCGTTTTATTATTTGCTGTATAACGCGTTGGTAAAATTTAGTATGATGTATATTCATCAAAAGGAGGAGGCAGAAGAGATAGTAACTGAAGTTTTTGTAAAAAGTTGGATTAACCGCGGTAACATGCAACACATACAGCGTCCTGATACTTATTTTTTTGTAGCCGTAAAAAACCAATCGCTAAATTACCTTAAAAAATATTCTTCCATTCATGTTGTGCCGGTTGAAGATTCGGGCGAAGCAAATTTAATTGACACTGCTAATCCGCATATTCAACTTGAAAAGAAGGAGTTGCATTTTTACCTGGATCAATCCATAAACGCCCTCCCACAGCAATGCCGCATTATTTTCAAACTAATAAAAGAAGATGGCTTGAAATATAAAGAAGTGGCAGAAATTTTAAATATATCGCCGCGTACCGTACAAACCCAATTGTGCAGGGCAATGCAAAAGCTTAGCGTTTCGTTAGCGGGTTATTCTGTGCGTTCTTCAATTGGCAACGATTCGTTATTGAACATTTTGATGTTGCTGGCCTTTGCGAAAATATTTTTTTTAGCCTTGTAGGCAATTCTCCTTTTTTTATTGTCCTTAACTTAAACCAATAGTATTCTTTTTTAATATGGTAGAACCACGCTTTGTTGAGTTGCTCACAAAGGAGTTGACAGAAGGGCTAACTTCCGCTGAAACGCAGGAGCTTGACCTATTATTGCAACAAAACCCTCTTTATAAAACCCAAAGCGCAGTAATAAGAGAATATTGGAACAGCGACAGATCAGCATATAAAGCAAGCGAGGCAAATTTTAAAAAAGTAATGGATGCCATCCGCGCGGCCGAGCAACCTGTTGATACTGATGATGCCGCAGAATCTGATACCGAACAGGGCCGGTTTAAGTTATGGCCCATACTAAGATATGTGGCTGCAATTTTGGTTTTGGCCACAACCTTATATTTGTGGTACTTATCTTCTGATAAAACGGTACTTGCATCAAACTGGCAAACTAAAACTACTGCACCCAGGGTCAAAGAGCGGTTGGTTTTACCAGACGGTACAACTGTTACACTTAACTCGGGTACCACTTTCAAATTTCCGCTTTCCTTTGGCGATAAAAACAGGGAAGTATATTTAAACGGCGAAGCTTTTTTTGAAGTACATAAAGACCGCGAACATCCATTTATTATTCACACAAAAAAAATGAATGTACGGGTACTTGGTACTGTTTTTAACATAAAGTCGTATGATAACGAGTCGCAAAGCGAAACTTCGCTTATTCATGGCTCAATAGAGGTAACACTTAATGATCGTGTTTCAGATCGCATTATACTTAAGCCACGCGAAAAGTTAATAATACAAAACAATTTACCAGTACAAAACCAAACCAATATACCAATCAACAGCAAGAAATTAAACGCTGCTGTTAGAGAGCCCCTATACTCTCTTACCAATTTAACCTACTCCCCTAAAATTGACAGTGCCGCTGTAGAAACCTTATGGCTAAAAAACAAACTGGTGTTTAGAAACGAAGATTTTGAATCAATAGCAACCGACATGGAGCGCTGGTACGGAATACAGATAGTTTTTGAGCACGAAGCGTTAAAAAAGCTGAGGTTTACAGCAATGTTTGAACGAGAAACCCCTACAGAAGCGCTTGAGTCTTTGCGCTTTACAGAGGATTTTCATTTTAAAAAGAAAGGTTTAATTTTTTACATTTCAAAATAAAATGCCTATGATATAAAAAGAGACTTAAAAAAAAACGGGACAACCTAATGGTTAATCCCGCTAATAAGATGACCATATTATATGTAACAGCAGATGTTGTTGGAACGGCTACCTGTTGTTATTCACCTTAATTTTTAAAGTTATGAAAATTTTTATGCACTCGTCTAGGGTGTTAGATAAATATTACCTTTTTAAGCGTCTGTTAATCATGAAGCTGACCCTATTTTTTATACTGATTTTTAATATTGGTGCATTTGCAGATGTTTATTCGCAAACTAAGATCTCCCTTGATTTTAAGAATACTAATCTAAGTAAAGTGCTTTCAACGATTGAACATGAAAGCAGTTATCATTTCGCCTATAGCAATGGAAATACGCCTGCCGATAAAAAGGTGTCAATTTTTGCTGATAATGAGAGCATTACAGATGTTCTCGATAAAATATTAGATGGTTTAAATTTAGGTTATAAAGTAATGGATAATAACCTGATAGTAATTGCACCATTAAATAAACTAGCAGATTACACGGCAAATGAACAAGCAGCGGCTATTAAAATATCCGGCTTAGTTACTGACGAAGGCACGGGTGAAACTTTAATTGGTGCAACCGTCAGAGTAAAGGGTACGAGTATTGCAACTGTTGTTGACATTTCCGGTAAGTTTACCGTAGATGTGCCTAACAATAATGCTGTGCTTATAGTATCATATTTAGGCTATACTACCCAGGAAATTCAAGTAGGAACCAAAACTGTATTGGATATTAAATTATCAAAAGTAACCAGTAACTTAGACGAAGTTGTAGTTACCGGTTTTGGTTTAACCCAAAAGAAGGCTACACTTTCCGGCGCAATTACACAACTTAGCGGCGAAGATCTTGCACACTCCAAAGCAACTTCAGCTTCAGGTGCATTGGTAGGTAAAGTGGCGGGTATTAACTTTAGGCAAACTACCGGCCAGCCGGGTGCTACACCAACAATTCGTATACGTAATTTTGGTGCCGACCCCCTTATTATTATTGATGGTGTAAGACGCGATATGGATGCCTTTAACTCCCTGGACTATAATGATATTGAATCATTAAACGTTTTAAAAGACGGTTCGGCTGCTATTTACGGTTTCAATGCAGAAAACGGTGTAATAGTTGTAACAACTAAAAAAGGTAAACGCGGCCAAAAACCAACTATTAGTTTTGATACCTATTATGGTACGCAAACTGTTACCAATTTTAATAAGCCCGGCGATATAAAAAGTTATGTTAAAGGTATTGTACAATCCGAAACTTACGGTGATGGTAAAGTAAGTTCTGCCACTAGAACTATAACCCCGGACATCTATAACCACGTCATGAATGGCGACCCGGGTTATACGGGATTTGATTGGTATAAATATATATATAAGAGTGCACCACAATACCAGGCAAAGCTTTCTGTTTCAGGCGGAACAGACAACTCAGACTATTATATTAGCGCAACTACCTTACAACAAGACGTAGGCTTGCGTGACTTTGGTGATGGTTTTAAGCGTCAAAATATTCAGGCTAATTTTAATACTAATATTAGCAAGCGTCTTAGATTTGGTATGCAAATGAACGGATACTGGTCAAAAACATCAACTACCAATGTTCCGGGCGATGAATTTACCTGGCAGTCTGATGCAGCATACAAAAACGTGCCAATCTTACCGGGACCAGGGGTGCCGTATACTAATCCAATCTCGGGGCCGTATGCTAATGGTAACTCTTTGTACCCTCAAAATACTTCTCCTACCGATTGGACATATAGCTATGGTTTAGTAAACCCTTTGACATCAGGAGTAGTATCAACTACCAGGAGAAATATTCAAATAGCCGGTAATTTAGAGTTAGACATTTTACCCGGCCTTAAGGCACGTGTGCTGGCCAGCTACTCATTTCTGAATAATCAGTTTGATTCGCGCAGTCTGTCAAATCCAACGTATTCATATGATGCTGTAAATGGCTATGTTGCAGATTCATTTTCTCTTCCCGCACGGAGTATTGATCACAATTGGCAAAATACTGACAAAACTTCAACACAATTTCAGTTGGAGTATAAAAAGTCTATAGGCAAACACAATTTCAGCGCAACTGCCAGTGAAGAGTACACGCTGAGTTATGCGCCACGTATAAGGGTTGTGGGTGCGCCTCCCGCTAATAATATTGGCTACCTGCCAAATTATACCTATGGTAACACTATAGAAGATGACCCCAGTGTATATCAACCAAGCCAGGGTTATATAGCAAGAGTAACTTATGACTACGCAGGAAAATACATTGTTGAGGGTGCTGGACGTTATGATGGTTCATCTGACTATACCCCTGAGAAAAGATGGGGATTCTTCCCGACTACGTCAGTAGCCTACCGTATCTCTCAGGAAGATTTCTGGAAAAAAACCCCGATCCTAAGCATCTTTAACGATTTTAAGATTAGGGCATCATATGGTATTTTAGGAGGTGCCAGCAATGGAAATACCTATTTGACGGGTTATTCTTATTCTCAAGGCTCATCAGTACTGAACAATACTATTGTTACCGGTACACAGGTAAATCCACCTCCATCTTATCTAACCTGGGTACGTACCTATTCAAGTGATGTTGGTATTGATATGAGCGTGTTAAAAAGCCGCTTAAGTATTACTTTAGATTATTTTAACCGTACCCGTACAGGTATTCCTGCTTCTTCAGGTGCAATATTACCTGACGTAGTAGGTTTTAGCGCAGGGCAGGCAAACCTAAACACAGATAAAAACCGCGGTGTTGATGGTAACTTTGCATGGCGGGACCGTATAGGCGAGGTAAGTTATGGCATAAACGGTAACTTTAGCTATGGCAGAAGTATAACAGGTTTCCGTTACAACCAACTTTTCAACAGTGATTTCGCCAGGTTTCGTGGACTACAGTCAACCAATCTGAGTAGTCTTAGCGGAACGGCCTATGGTGTAGACAGATTAAATGGCGGGCCATTTCAATACCAGGTTGTTGGACAATTTCAAAACTGGGACCAAATACAGCATTACCCAATTGACCAGGATGGTCATGGTAACAGAGACGTGAGACCCGGCGATTTTATGTACAAAGATGTAAATGGCGATGGTTTTATAAATTATCTTGACCAAACCAGGGAGACTTACCAGGTAAATGGCGGGCAACCAATATTAAGCTTTGGTTTTGGTTTTAATGTAAATTATAAAGGGTTCGACTTCAGGGCTGATTTTACAGGTGGTTCAATGTTTACGTTTGAACAGTCAGGGGGCAGCTATATGCGCGAGTGGTTGCCAAATCAAAATACATCACAGTATCTATTTGATAACTCAAGCTACTATAGTAACCCATTTGACAGAAACAGCACTATTATAGTTGGTAAGTTCCCTTTGCTTATACAAGGTAATGCTGCGCCGAATACGGTTTTTTCAAGCACAGGATGGCAAACCAATGTAACCTATGTTAGG
>NZ_JBDTJZ010000130.1:0-28505 GCF_039935595.1 Mucilaginibacter sp.
AAGTTTCAACAGGATAAAGAGGCCCGGTTAAGCGGCGAATTGGAGCGCGACCGTAACCAGCTTAACCACGTATTGTACAACATAAAACGCCTTACAGAAGAAAAAGCACAGGAAGAAGAGAACCTGCAACAATTAACGGATAAGGTTGCCGACCTGAAAGAAGCGGTTGATGAATTGAGGCTAGCCCAAACATCGGCACGTAATGAGTTGAATGAGCTTACGCAAAGCAATAACAACCTGCAAAACCAAGCTTATAAAGCCGAAAAGGATATTGACATATTGCAAATACAGCAGCAGGCTTTAGAGCAGGAAAGCGAACGTAATATGGAAGATGCCGACAACAAAAAATCCGAACTTTCGCATTTTACCGAAGTGGTGGACGAATTGCAGCAGCGCGCCGAACTATTAGAAAAAGAATACCAGCAGGAACTGGAACTGGAAAACCAGCTACAGGAACAAATAACAGCAATAGATTCTGAACTAAATACCGTTAAAGAAAGCATTATTGTAGAGAGCCGTAAACTGGATGCCAAACAAAACGAGTATAACCTGACCAAAAGTTTGGTGGATAATCTGGAAGGCTTCCCCGAGTCTATCCGTTTCCTGAAAAATAACGCGGCCTGGGTAAAAAATGTGCCGTTGTTTAGTGATATTTTGTTTTGCCGCGAAGAGTATCGCATAGCAATCGAGAATTACCTGGAGCCTTTAATGAACTACTACGTGGTAGAAAATTATGACGAAGCAATACGGGCCATAAACCTGTTAAGCAATTCGTCAAAAGGCAGGGCGCAGTTTTTTGTGCTGGATAACTATTCCAAAACCATAACAAACGAAATAAAACCACATAACGACGGCTGGATACCGGCCATGAGCGTTATTGAAGTTGACAAACGCTATCAGCCGCTATGTAATCACCTGTTAAAAAACGTATATCTTGTAAATGATGATCTGGGCCACGAGTTAAATAATGCCCCAATTGAGGAAGGCATGGTGCTGATTGGCAAAAGCGGCAAGTTTAACAAAAGTAAATATACCATGGCCGGTGGCTCGGTAGGATTGTTTGAGGGTAAGCGTATAGGGCGTGCTAAAAACCTGGAGAACCTGGCCAAAGAGATCAAACAAACTGATGAGCGGGTGTTTGATTTTAAAACTCGTTTAGAGGATTTGAAAAACAAATCGGAGGCGTTAAAGGCATCGGGCAAGGCGGCAGATATTAAACAAAAACAGGAACAGCTTAACCGTTTAAATACAGAGCTGATAACCGTTAAAACCCGGCAGGAACAGTATCAAACCTTTATTGAGAACAGCCTTAACCGCAAGGATGATATCGCTCAAAAAATAAGCACCATTAAGGCCGACATACAAAACCTACAGCCGTTATTGGTCGATTTGAAAACGCAAAAGCAAGTTCAAACCGATTTGCTTGCCGAAAAGCAGGGCGAGTTTAATGAATTGAACGAAATGGTTACGGTACAATCAAATGCCTATAACCAGGAGAATATCCGCTTTCATCAGCAGCAAAATAAGGTTTCGGGATTGGAAAAGGATTTGGATTACCGTTTTACCCAACAAGAAACGCTGGAAAGACAGATCAAGCAAAACAGTGCGGAACTGGAAATTGTTAAAGCCGCCATACAGGAGTTTTTGCAAAATTCGGATACGTCAGACGATAGTCTTCTTGAAATGTACAGCCAAAAGGATGAGCTGGAAAAAGCCACCCAACAGGCCGAACAGGAATACTATACCTGGCGCGGCAATATTACCGAAAGCGAGAATGAAATAACTGTACTGCGTCGTAAAAAAGATAATGCCGAGGTTATTGAGAACGAATTAAAAGATGAACGCAATAACCTGAAACTGGAACTAAACGCGTTAAAAGAGCGTCTTTCTGTTGAGTTTAATATTGATATTGAAGAATTACTGGACACCGAAATACCGAAGGATGAAAATGAGCATGACCTTCGCGACCGTACAGATAAACTAAAACGTCAATTGGATGAATTTGGTGCCATTAACCCTATGGCTATGGAAGCCTACGCCGAAATGAATGAACGCTACCAGTTTATCCAATCGCAAAAAAAGGATCTGGGCGAAGCCAAAGCATCGTTACTGGCTACTATACAGGAGATAGACGATACCGCAAAAGAAAAATTCATGTCGGCATTTACGGGGATACGAGAAAACTTTATTAAGGTATTCCGTTCGCTGTTTAATGATGAGGATTCATGCGATTTGATATTGACCGATCCGGAGCACCCGCTGGAATCGGATATTGATATTATTGCGAAGCCCAAAGGAAAAAGGCCGTTATCTATCAACCAGCTTTCGGGTGGCGAAAAAACATTGACGGCAACTGCTATCCTGTTCTCGCTTTATCTGTTAAAGCCTGCCCCCTTCTGTATTTTTGATGAAGTGGACGCCCCGTTGGATGATATTAATATTGATAAATTTAATAATATCATCCGCGAATTTTCTAAGGATTCGCAGTTTATCATCGTATCGCACAACAAGCGTACCATTGCCAGTACTGATGTTATTTATGGCGTAACCATGGTTGAGCAAGGCATATCGCGGGTGGTGCCGGTTGATATGCGGGAACTCGTTTAGTTATGTCTATTATAAAATGTCATTTCGAACGTAGAGAGAAATCTATACATAGAATTTCCCGTGTATAGATTTTTTCGCTATGCTCAAGAGAGTAGTTCTCCTCGTACCTCGTCGAAATGACAGAAAATCTTATTTTGTCTTCAGCTTTTTATTGAATATCATTCCGCTAAACTGGTGACTTTCCATTTCTAAAGCCGCATCACGAGATTGACTTATGGAAAACGAACGCAAATCGCTGCCTATTGAAGCGTTTTGCGCCTGTGGTGCTACGGCTGTATAATTACCGGTTTTAACAAAGTTTAATGCATGGGCCAGCAATCCCTCGGTTGGGTCGCCAAAATCCTTGGTTACGTCATCATAATCCATAACACCCGGAAAACCGGTACTTCCTGGCGTCATACCCGCATAATAGTCGCCCTGCCCTCCTGAGTTTTTTGTTGAAAACTCAGGTATATACATCTGGTATTTATTAATATCAATATCAAAAAACCCAACCGGCTTACCATAGCTGGTTGTGCCTATAAACTGCACATCCATTGTGGGGCGCAAATTATTAATAGTAAGCTCGGCAGCTGATGCTGTTGAACCTGTAACTATAAAAAATACTCTGTTAACGTTAAGCGAGCCGACTTTTGAAAATTTTACTACATTACCTGCAACACTATAATCAAATTGACCGTAGTTATAACTTTGTTTAGTAGTTGGATCAAAACGTACCTGGTTGGCCAGTAAGGGCGCTTTGCCCGAAACAAGCTTATCATTAAAATAGGTATTGTACATTACGGTGCCTGTTTTGGCAGCGGGAACGATCAAATTACTTAAATATTCGGCGGTTGAAACATAACCCCCGCCGTTATAACGCAAATCAACAACCAGGTCGGTAACCCCATTGCTGTTAAAATAATCAAACGCGGTATTTAATTTGGCATCGGCAATGGCATCTGATGTAAAACTGTTAAAAACCACATACCCAACTTTATGGCCGTTACCCTGGTCAAAAACTTTATAGGCTAAAACAGGGTTTGAAGTATAATTAGCCACATTAACGGTAGCGGTTATGGTTGTGGCATCAGGCTTTTTAAGCGTTAGCGTAATAGTATTACTATTGTAAAAAGCATTAATTACAAATTGCACATTGGTACCCGAGCTGCCATCATAAGCAATATTGGCATTACCATTAATGGCGGTAACCTGGTAACCCCGTTTTATGCCGGCAAGGTCTGCTGGCGAACCCGGGTATACGTATTTTATACGCAGGTCGTTTACCTGATTGTACAGTGGAGCTAAACCAAAGTCGCCCCTTGTGCCATTTAATTGGGTTGACGTAGTACCATCATCAATAAATGAATATTTTGCTTCGCCCGGCGATGGGGTATAATATTCATAGGGTTTGCCGGTCGACGGATTTATTTTGTACTGCGATATTTCATCGACCTCGGTAGTTAGGGCCTTGATATCCGTGGATCCTGTTACGCTGCGCGGATTAAATGTTGCGTAATCAGGCAAAGCGTCATACCATAGGTAATCTTCCTGCGCGTATAAATAAATTGAATCTCTTATCAAATCAAGCGTTGAGCCTTGTTTAGAAGGCTGAAGAGTTGGTGTTGTAGTTTGTTTATCCTTTTTGCAGGATACCATCCAACCACTTAACAACACTAAAAATAGGTAAAAAAACTTCCTCATACTGTCCTTATAATTAATCCTTAAAACGCATCCAATACAAATATATTATCTATTTATTACTGGTTATCAACTCGTTTGCATAAATATAATCAACACCGCAGGCTTCTGCACAAAGGTTGTCTGCCCCGGCATTTCCAATCATTACTATATCCCGGCGCTGTAATCCATGTTCAGTTAACAACAATTCAATTACATTGGTAGCGGGCTTCGGTTTTATTTCATCAGCAAAATAGCAGGTCAAATAACCTTCAAGCCCATGCCATTCGGTTTGTTTTATTTTATTTAACTGCTGCGCAGGATTACCGTTGGTAACAATAAAAATCTTTTTTCTGTCAACCACTATTTCCTGCAACATTTCCAATATCCGCTGATAGATCAATAGCTTTAAAGGCAGCTTTACAGTAAGCAATAAATGGTAAAAATTAACACGATATTTTTCATCAATATTAAACTGAGCCTTTACCGCCTCAAAAACATTTTCCTTCTCTCCTGCTAAATACGTATTTACCATCAAATTGGTTGCCACCTTGGCATCTATCAGGTCGGTATACTCTAAAAAACTGGCAAACAGGTAATATACCTGGAACAAGTAATCCTTTTCGGGGTATATCACATCGTCCAGTTCAAAAACAAAAGCCTGTTTACGCTTGTCTATATCACTATATTGCATCAATACTATTTAAAATCTCAATGCCGTACTCGCTAAATAATTGCGCGGCATTGTTTAAGGTGTTATATTCATCATCACCCAGGGCATATACGCGTGTAACGGCATTATCTAAACAAAGCGTAAGCATTTGGTGGGTGTAAGTTTCTGATACCGGATTAGGCAAATTAATCATACTACCATTTTGCAGCATAAAAGCTGGCAGCTCAACATAATCGCCCAGTATTACCTGCTCATTATTTAATTTACCTTTAAGGTTATGTGATACAACTGACGTTGCCCGGGTAATCAATATTTTCACAGTTGATCAACTATTAATCCATCCTTCATCAAAACTTTACGGTCCGACAGGTTGGCCAGGTCCTCATTATGGGTTACAATTACAAAGGTTTGGTTAAACTCGCGGCGCAGCTTAATAAAAAGCTCATGCAGTTCGAGCGCGTTGGCCGAGTCGAGGTTACCCGATGGTTCGTCGGCAAATATTAACGCGGGCTTATTTATAAGCGCCCTTGCCACAGCTACCCGCTGCTGCTCGCCGCCTGATAACTGGTTGGGTTTATGTGTAAGCCTGTCGCCTAAACCTAATAACTCTAAAAGTTCGGTAGCTCTTTTTACCGCTTCGGCGCGCGAAACGCCGCCTATAAATGCGGGTATACATACATTTTCAATAGCGTCAAACTCGCTCAGTAAATGATGAAACTGGAATATAAAACCTATCTCTTTATTACGGAAAGTGCTTAAATTTTTATTACTAAGCTGATCAAGTGCTACGTTGTTAATAAAAAGCTGCCCCGAGTCGGGCTTATCCAGCGTGCCCAAAATATTAAGCAACGAGCTTTTGCCCGCGCCTGACGCACCAACTATGGTTACAATTTCGCCTTGTTCAACGTCAAAATCAACGCCTTTTAATATTTGAAGCTGCCCGTATGATTTACGGATGGACCGTGCTTTTAGCATTTTACAAAGTTAATTTTTTTAGTCGCAGAAGTTATACCGGGACAGCGTAGTTGTTAAATTTTTAATTATGTGCTTTATTAAAGGCAAAAGATTAACAATTTCATAATAATGGTAATATTTTAAAACTTCTTTGCAACAATTTTGAGTTACTCCTCAACTAAAATCAAAAAAAATGTAGATTTACTGCAAATTCTACAAAAAGCATGAATATTCACGAATATCAGGGTAAAGCCATCTTAAAAAGTTTTGGTGTAAGAGTTCAGGAAGGCATTGTTGCCGATACTGTTGAGCAGGCCGTCGCAGCTGCTCAAAAATTAAAGGAAGATTATAACTCAAGCTGGGTTGTTGTAAAAGCCCAGATACATGCGGGCGGTCGCGGTAAAGGTGGCGGCGTTAAGCTGGCCAAAAACTTGGATGAAGTTAAGCAAAGAGCGGGTGACATATTGGGGATGCAATTAGTAACCCCGCAAACCGGCCCCGAAGGTAAACTGGTACGTAAAGTATTGGTTGCGCAGGATGTTTACTATCCAGGCGAAACCGAGACTAAAGAATTTTACATCAGCGTTTTATTGGATCGTGCTGCTGGCCGTAACATTATTATGTACAGTACCGAAGGTGGTATGGACATTGAAGAAGTTGCCGAGCACACCCCACATCTGATATTTAAAGAAGAAGTTGACCCTAAAGTTGGTTTACAAGCTTTTCAAACCCGCAAAATAGCCTTTAATTTAGGCTTATCCGGTGATGCGTTTAAAGATATGACCAAGTTCATCGCGGCTTTATATAAAGCATACGATGCTACTGATTCGTCAATGTTTGAAATTAACCCGGTGTTAAAAACATCTGATAATAAAATATTAGCCGTTGATGCTAAAGTAAATTTAGATGAGAACGCTTTATACCGCCATCCTGATTATGCAGCTATGCGCGATACTGATGAGGAAGATCCTACAGAAGTTGAAGCAGGTAAATCAAATTTAAACTATGTAAAGTTGGACGGTAACGTAGGCTGTATGGTTAACGGTGCAGGTTTAGCTATGGCTACCATGGATATTATTAAACTGGCCGGTGGCGAACCTGCTAACTTTTTAGACGTAGGCGGAACGGCCAACGCGCAAACAGTTAAAGCCGGTTTTAACATCATATTAAGCGACCCTAACGTTAAAGCTATCCTGATCAACATATTTGGCGGTATAGTACGCTGCGACCGTGTTGCACAAGGCGTTATTGATGCCTATAAAGAAATTGGCGACATCCCTGTACCCATCATTGTACGTTTACAAGGCACCAACGCTAAAGAGGCAAAAGAACTGATAGATAACTCAGGCTTAAAAGTTTACTCGGCTATCTTGTTAAAAGAAGCTGCGGAGATTGTTAAGCAGGTTTTAGCTTAGTGATTGGTGATTAGTTAATTAGAGATTAGTTAATTAGATAAATATTAAAGGGGCGATTAGCCCCTTTTTTTTGTTTAATATAGTTTATGTAATTTCATTCATGTTTAAATCGTCACCAGTCCTTTTAAATTGTTTACTGACTTGCCTATTATTTACGGCTTGTGAAGACAAAAAACTTGAAAATAATATTATTGTTGTACGGCCCAATATGGTAAGTAATTCTATTTATAAAAAGCTGGATAGGGAAACCGACCCTTTTGATTATTTTGCTTCGGACACTACCAGAAAGTCAAAAACTACTGACTTATTTTACTACAATAGCTTAACCGATTTTGGTGACACTACCCGTTCGAGAATTAATATATGTACCGCTTACATTGACTCAGGTTTATTAAGAATCAATATTGGCTATAGCTATGGATTTGGCGGAAAGGGTTTTAATATTATCTGTGCAGATGATAAATATAGCGTCATTCCCTATCAAACAACCGATCAGCCGAGTAAAGAAAAAACTAAACCGACTTATAAAATCATTAAACAAAAGCTAATATTAAACAAATCCCGATATATGGTGGGAGACAGTATTTTTGGATATGTTGATTTTAAATTAATCGAAGATCAAAAAATAACACATATCGGCAAGGGTTATTTTAGGGGAAAAATAGAGTAGCCATAAGCTTTTAACCTACTACCTATTTCTCCACCTTACTTAACCAATCTTTTATAGCGGCCTGCAACGCAGGGGTAATACTTTTAACATCGTCCAATGTTTTAACTTGAACCAAACGGCGGCCGTCTGTATAATCGCCGGTTAACAGGCCTGCTGTGTTATCAATTTTCGCCCCACTCGGGAAAACCATCATGATGCGTTTATGCAGGTTCATTACAATAATGTGGCGCAAATATTCTTTGGGATCAAATGGCTTTATCTCGCCTGAATAATAAAAGCTGGGCGCGTTCCATTTAATTTCCTCCGCAATTTCAGCGCTTGTGCGTAAAATAATTTGACGCAATGCCTGAACGATCTCTTTGGTGGGTTCTTCCAATTTTTCAATATAGGCTGATACTAATTCGATATCGGATAATTTCTGTTTAGCCATAATGCTAATTAATTGTTAGTATACGCACTCGCCTCCACCGTGTTTACCGGGCTTACTTTATTATAATCGGGCACAAAAGTTTCAGCACTGCTAATGGCCATATCCATTTCAAAATTAGCCGGGTATGGCGTGTTTAACAAACTACCTTTAGGCGCATACGGAAACAATTCGGCATAGGTTAATATCTCGCTATGGCTTATCCTGCGGTAAATAAACATACGGTGTATATCATCGGGGTGTTTAAGGCCAGCAGCGCCAATCATTTGTATGGCACTTGCCACCGTTTGATCATGAAAGTTGGCTACCCTTGTTTTTTTATCTTCAACCACCAAACCCTTCATCAGACTTGGGTCTTGCGTAGCAACACCGGTTGGGCACGTATTGGTATTACACTCCAGCGCCTGTATACAGCCCAGGGCAAACATCATTCCGCGGGCGCTGTTGCACATATCTGCCCCCAGTGCAAAGTTTTTAACCAGGTCAAACCCGGTGGTTACTTTTCCTGAAGCTATAATTTTAATTTGCTTTTTAATGTCAAACCCGGTTAAAGCATCATAAACAAAAGCAAGTGCCTCGCGTAATGGCATACCCACCGAGTTAGAGAACTCCAGCGGTGCCGCGCCTGTTCCACCCTCGCCCCCATCAACGGTAATAAAATCAGGGTATATGCCCGTTTGTAACATGGCCTTGCAAATGGCTAAAAACTCGCTTTTGTGGCCCACACATAACTTAAACCCAATAGGTTTTCCATTGGATAGCTCACGCAGCTTTTTAACAAACTGCATCATCTCCACTGGATTGCTAAACGCGGTATGATATGGCGGCGATATTACATCTTCGCCCATCTCAACGAGCCTTATCCGCGCTATCTCGGGCGTAACCTTAGCGGCAGGCAATATACCTCCATGACCGGGTTTGGCCCCCTGCGATAGTTTTATCTCTATCATTCTTACCTGTGGCAGGTTGGCGCGTTCGGCAAACGCCTCGTAATTAATGGTGCCATCTTTATGGCGGCAGCTAAAATAGCCCGTACCTATTTGCCAGATGATATCGCCGCCTGGTTGTAAATGATAATCGCTTAAGCCACCCTCGCCCGTATTGTGTGCAAAGTTGCCAATTTTAGCTCCTCCATTTAAGGCCAAAATGGCGTTTTGACTTAACGAGCCAAAGCTCATGGCCGATATATTAAATATACTGGCATTATAAGGCTGCTTGCATTGCGGCCCGCCTACTACTACTCTTGGCGACATATCCAATTGTTTATGATCAATAGCGCCTATACTATGATTTAGCCATTCGTACCCGTTTTGATAAACATCCAGTTCGGTACCAAATGGGCGCGTATCATCAACCTTTTTGGCGCGTTGATATATTACACTTCGGCTTTGACGGTTAAAGGGTGTACCATTGGTATCGCTTTCTACAAAGTACTGCTGTACTTTGGGCCTAATATCCTCAGCTAAATAACGCAGTCGCCCAAATACCGGGAAATTACGCACAATGGTATGTTTGGTTTGCAGCAGATCATAATACCCTAAAACAAACAGCGGCCCAAAAATCACAAACGACCATACAGCAGGCTTCCATAATAAGCTCCATCCTACCAGTAATGCGATAATAATTAAAGAGGATGCTATAAATAATTTTCTCATGCAGTTGTAATATAACGTAAATCTAAACGATTGTTTGGAACAAAAAGCGTGTTAATGAGTTAATGATTGCACAAAATGTCTGAAAAATGTAAATTATAATAAATATATGTTTAAACACCTATTTATTGCCTTATATTTGTTCCGACAAAAAAAACAATCATATCATGGCAACAACAAAATGGGTATTAGACCCAATGCACTCAGAAGTACAATTTAAAGTAAAACACTTAGTAATATCAACCGTAAGCGGCTTTTTTAAAAGCTTTGAAGGCGAATTAACAACAGATAACGACGATTTTCAAAATGCCGACATCAATTTTTCATTAGATGTTAACAGCATTGATACTAACCAGGAACAACGCGACGGTCACTTAAAATCGCCTGAATTTTTTGATGCGGAAAAATATCCAAAAATATCTTTTAGCTCAACATCATTCACTAAAGATGGTGATGACTACAAGTTAAAAGGTAATTTGACCATTAAAGACGTAACCAAACCGGTTAGTTTAGCTGTTGAATTTGGCGGCGCGGCAACTGATTTTTATGGCAATAATAAAGCAGGTTTTGAAATTACCGGCAAAATTAACCGTAAAGAGTTTGGCTTAACCTGGGACGGCATTACCGAAGCAGGTGCAATAGTAGTTGGCGAAGACATCAAATTATTTGCCAACGTACAGTTTGCTAAGCAAGCGTAATTTTTTTAACTGATCTTTTATTCTCGATGTCATTTCGAACGACAGAGAGAAATCTATACATCTGCAAATTGCGTGTGTATAGATTTCTCCTCGTACCTCGTTCGAAATGACATTTGTTTTTATATACCTTTGAACATGCTCATCAAGATATACCCAGAAAACCCGAACGAGAAAGCCATACAGCAGGTGGTAGAGGTGTTGCGCAAGGGTGGTATCATCATCTATCCTACAGATACGGTGTATGGTTTAGGGTGTGATATTACCAATCATAAGGCTATAGAGGCCATCTGTAAGATCAGAAACATTAAGCCCGACAAAGCCAACTTCTCCTTTATTTGTTATGATCTTAGCCATATATCAGACTACATTAAACCCATCGATAACACCACTTTCAGGGTGTTAAAAAAGGCATTACCGGGGCCGTTCACTTTTATTTTTAACGCCAGCCACATGGTACCCAAGCTATTAAGTTCCAATAAAAAAACAGTGGGTATACGTGTGCCCGATAATAATATAGCGCGTTGTATTGTAAAAGAACTGGGCAACCCTATCCTATCCACCTCTATACACGATGAAGATGAGATCATCGAATACTCAACCGACCCGGAACTGATATACGAAAAATACCAGGACCTGGTGGATATAGTGATTGATGGTGGCTATGGCGATAACATTCCATCTACCGTAGTTGATTGCACTGCCGGTGATTTCGAGATCATTCGTGAAGGTAAAGGAGAGTTGGAAGTGTATTTGTAAACTTACTGCATCATTAAACTGTCATTTCGAACGAGGTACGAGGAGAAATCTTTTACACCATGCAAGTGGCAGTCATTCGTATAAGATTTCTCACTGCGTTTCGAAATGACATTTTTATTAGTATTACCCCCTTATCCGTTTAACAAACCCAGCTATCTTATCCATATATCCATCCTCACCCAGTAGTTTAACAAACGCGCTGCCTACAATGGCTCCATTGGCATATTGGCAAGCTTTGGTAAACGTTTCGTTGTTAGATATACCGAAGCCTATAATAGTAGGGTTATTCAACTGCATGGCTTTAACACGCTTGTAATAATCTTCAATACCGGTTGACACACTCAGGTTGCCACCGGTTATGGATGATGAAGATAACAGGTAAATAAAGCTATTGCTTAACGCATCAATTTTGCGGATGCGATCTTCAGAGGTTTGAGGAGTTACCAGGAATATATTGCTCAGGTTATTATCCTTAAAAAAGCCTACATACAATGTTTCATATTCATACATAGGCAGGTCGGGTACTATAACGCCATCAACTCCTGCTTCGGCGGCCATTTTGCAAAAACGCTCCACACCAAACTGTACAATAGGGTTTACATAGCCCATTAATAATATGGGGATGGTAACGCGTTTTCGCAAGTCTTTCAACTGTTCAAACAGCAGAGTTAGTGTCATGCCATTATCCAGCGCTTGCTGCGAACTGTTCTGGATAGTGGGACCATCGGCCACGGGATCTGAATAAGGGAAACCTATCTCTAAAAAATCAGCCCCCTCCCCTTCTAACGCCTCGGCAATAGCAATAGTAGTATTTATGGCAGGATAACCCGCGGTATAGTAGATGGATAATAAATTATCCTTTTTTGTTGCGAAAAGGTTGTTTAAGCGATTCATTAGTTAGTTGATGGTTCATAGATCATAGTTCATGGTGTTAGTCGCTATGAACTATCAACCATGAACTATGAACCCTCTAAAAATTAAAATATTTTATATATGTATCCAAATCCTTATCACCACGACCGGATAAACAGATAATTACGTTATCATCTGCCTTAAATTTCATTTTCTCTAATTGCGCCAATGCGTGGGCCGACTCAATAGCCGGGATAATTCCTTCCATTTGTGAGCACAGTAAACCTGCCTGTAAAGCTTCATCATCAGTAACGCTGGCGTATTGTGCGCGGTTAATTTTATACAGATGCGCATGCTGCGGACCAATACCCGGATAATCTAACCCGGCAGAGATAGAATAAGGCTCTACCACCTGCCCATCATCAGTTTGCATCAAAATGGTACGGCTGCCATGTAAAACACCTTCACGACCCAGAAAAGTGGTCGCAGCCGAATACCCGCTATCAACACCTTTGCCCGCAGCTTCTACAGCAATCAATTTTACGCTTTCATCATCTAAAAAATGATAAAACATACCCATGGCATTACTGCCGCCGCCTACACAGGCCATTACGTAATCAGGTAATTCTTTCCCGGTATGTTCCTTTAACTGGATCTTAGCTTCGGCAGATATAATAGACTGGAATCTGGCCACCATATCAGGATATGGATACGGGCCAACTACCGATCCGATAATGTAATGTGTATCAACCGGGTTACCTATCCAGTCGCGCAGGGCCTCGTTGGTAGCATCCTTCAAAGTTTTACTGCCTGACTTTGCCGGCACAACCGTTGCACCCAGCATTTTCATACGCGATACATTGGGTGCCTGGCGGGCCATATCAACCTCGCCCATATAAACCACACATTCAATACCCATCAGCGCGCAAACCGTAGCAGTAGCTACACCATGCTGGCCCGCGCCGGTTTCGGCAATGATGCGTTTTTTGCCTAAGCGTTTCGCCAACAATATTTGCCCAATGGCATTATTTATTTTATGCGAGCCGGTATGGTTAAGATCCTCGCGCTTTAAAAATATGTTTGCGCCATATTTTTCAGAATAGCGCTTAGCCAGATAAAGCGGCGATGGTCTGCCCACATAATCCTTTAAAAGCAGATCGAACTCGGCTTTAAAGTCGGCATCATTAATAATGGTTAAGTATTGTTGCCTTAATTCTTCAACGTTGGGGTATAGCATTTCGGGTATGTATGCACCACCAAAATCTCCGTAATAGCCTTGTTCGTTAACTCCGTATTTCATTAGTTTTATAGTTAAGCATATCAAATGCTTTTTTTAATTTTTCAATGTCTTTTAATCCGGGTGCTGTTTCAAATTTACTGTTTAAATCAACCCCGTAAAACTGCGGATGGGATATTTGTGCCACCTCGTCCAAATTATCCAAACTTAGGCCCCCGCTTAAAAAAAAGGGTATGTTTAGTTTGTAATTATCTAGTATGCTCCAATCAAACGTTTTGCCCGAGCCGCCATGCAGATCGGTTTTGGTATCGAACAGAAAATAATCGACTTTGTTAGCATAATTATTTAATTGCTCAAAATCAAAATCGTTGTTTAAGCCGAATGCTTTAAAAACCGTTACGCTGTTTCTAAAAGCATCCGCAAATTCGGGGCTTTCATTGCCGTGTAGCTGTATGGCATTAAACCCATATTCTTTTATCAGACTATCAATGCGTTGTTTACTTTCGTTAACAAAAACAGCCGTTTTATAAATAGTTCCGGGCAAACCGGCTAATATATCCGCCGGTATATCACTAACATACCTTGGCGAAGGCTCATAACAAATAAACCCCATGTAGTCCGGGTTTAAAGCTGCTATGGCTTTTATATTTTCCTCATCGCGTAAACCGCAAACTTTTATTTTCATTTTAATTCTCCAGCAGGGCCTTAAAGCTTTTTAATGCCGCTTTGTTCATTAATGCTTCTTCGGCTTCGTAAAAACAATCACCAAAGGTTTTGTGCGCATTTATGGTTTTTATAGCCATTGCCGCATTAGCCAATACCACATTGTTTTGCGCTGTGGTAGCATCGTTATTAAGCACCTTTTCAAATATATCTGCCGACTCGGCAACCGTACTGCCCCCCGCTATTGCCGATGGATGCAGCCTGTCAAAACCCAACGCCTCAATACTGTTTATTTTTTCACCATCGGCAGAGAATGTTTTAAAATCGCAGGTAAGCGATATTTCGTCATAACCCTCTAACGCGTTCAGTATAGTATACTTTACATCTGATTGCTGATAAAGATAAGCATATATACGGGCAAGCTCTAAATTATAAACGCCCACTAATTGAAGTTTGGGCCTTGCGGGGTTAACCATAGGGCCAAGCATATTAAAAAATGTTTTAACCCCAAGCTCCTTACGTATTGGCGCAACAGTTTTCATAGCGGGGTGAAATAATGGCGCGTGCAAAAAGCAAATATTTGCTTTGTCAAGCGATGTTTTAAGCTTGCCGTCGTCGTTAGTAAACTGGTAACCTAAGTATTCCATTACGTTTGACGAACCGCAACCTGATGACACACCATAGTTGCCATGTTTAGCTACTTTATATCCGGCCCCGGCAACCACAAATGATGCCAGGGTAGATATGTTAAAGGTATCTTTTCCATCGCCCCCGGTACCACAAAGGTCAATCAGGTCATCGCGCTCCAGATCGAGCGGCAGGCAAAGCTCCAGCATGGCATCCCTGAAACCCTCCAATTCATTAACCGTAATGCTGCGCATGCAATAAGCCGTCATAAAAGCGGCAATTTGCGAGTTGTTAAATTTACCCTGCGTAATAATGGTTAAAATGCTTTTAGATTGCTCGCTGGTAAAGGTTTTATTTTCAAATAGATGATTTAGTATTTGTTTCATAGATTATCCCTAAAGGGAATTAGTTTACGCTTTAAACATGTTAAACAAAAAAGGGTTACCTTACGGCAACCCTCTTAGATATATAATATTTTATAATACACGGGATTGCCTTACGATTTTAATCGTTAAGCCACCACCAATTATTATTTAAATTTTTAACGTTCATTTACACAACAAATATGAAAATAGTTTTTACTAAAAGCAAGCAGAAAGTTTATTTTTGGTTCATAGTTCATGGTTCATAGTTCATGGTATATAAAATAAAAGCTAATAACCATTGATTAAATTCAAATGTTTTGACAAAACGAAGACTAACTATGAACCATTAACGATGATCCATGAACCCCTAACAATAACCAATGCTCCTACATAAACGCAAATTTAATCCCGAAGATGATCTTGGTTTTGGCCAACAGCCGGTTATAAAAAACCAGCGATTAATTAATCGCGATGGCTCTGTAAATGTTAAACGAAGGGGGGTATCGCGGTTTAGTACATCAAATAACTACCATACCCTCATCACTATGGGCTGGGGTAAATTTTGGGTATTTGTTTTAACCGGCTACTTAATTGCCAATCTTATTTTTGCCGCCATATATGTATCGTTAGGAACCGGTAGTTTAAACGGCGCTGAAGGCATTAATTTTTTTGAGCGTTTTATGGATGCCTTCTTCTTTTCTGCGCAAACCATATCAACAGTAGGTTACGGCCATATTAGTCCTCATGGCATGATGGCCAATAGTGTTGCCGCAATGGAATCAATGATAGGATTGTTAGCGTTTGCGTTAGCAACCGGTTTGCTATACGGGCGCTTTTCAAGGCCGTCTGCAAAAATAAAATTCAGCAAAAATCTGCTGGTGGCACCTTACCAGGAAAATGGCAGGGGTATTATGTTCCGCCTGGCCAATTTAAGACGCAATACACTGATAGACCTGCAAATGGAAGTCATATTTTCGTACAATGAAGATGTTGACGGAAAAAAGATACGCCGTTTTTTATCGTTAGACCTGGAACGTAAACGGGTAAGCATACTTACCATGAACTGGACCGTTGTGCACCCGCTTAATGACGACAGTCCCTTACGGGATATCACCCCCGAGGATATGCAAAAAGGCGAAGCCAGCTTTGCCATATTGTTAAAAGCATTTGACGATACTTTTTCGCAAACAGTACACTCGCGTACCTCTTATCAATTTGATGAAATGGTTTGGGATGCCAAATTTAAACCAGCCTTTGATCGTGACGTGGAAGGAAGATTGGTATTAGATCTGGATAAGATAGATCATTTTGAATTGGTAAGATAGCCTATAGATGATGGTTCATAGTTCATGGCCAAACCTACCATGAACTATGAACCATCATCTATGAACCTATTTCAATAACGGATATTTCTCTTTAGCAAAAACATTATACACCAATTTATCCAATACACCCGGTATAAGTTTACTAAGCAATACCGTTAATTTACCCTGCCCCGTCATAATTAGTGTACGCGCACGATTCTCCACACCATCAGCTATAATTTTTGCCACTTCTTCGGCAGTCATCATTTTTTCTTCGTGCAGGGTACTCTCGCCTTGTTGTTGTCCTTTTTTATCTAACGCGGTGTTGCGGATGTTTGATGCTGTAAAGCCTGGGCAGGCTGTTAATACATGCACACCGGTTTTTAAATTCTCTACCCGTAACGCATCTAAAAAACCGTTCATGGCAAATTTTGATGCCGAATAGCCTGTGCGCCCGGGCAAACCTTTATAGCCTGCAATTGATGATACACCTACTACACTGCCTTGTGTTTTCAGTAATTCGGGCATGGCATATTTGGTACAATAAACTGTGCCCCAAAAGTTAACATCCATTAGTGTTTTCAAAACCTGCACATCGGCATCTTTAAATAAAGCCCGCATGGATATGCCCGCATTATTTACCAATACGTCAATTTTCTCGAAGGTGGTAATGGCTTGTTGTATTAAATGCTCGCAATCTGTTTCAATGGCTACGTCGCATTGTACAGCTATGGCTTTAATGTTGTATTGCTGTTGCAGGTTTTGTGCTATTTCGCAAAGGGTTACGTATTGCCGTGCGGCTAAAACCAGGTTAGCGCCGCGCGAGGCAAATTCGGTTGCTAATGCTTTACCAATGCCTGATGATGCACCGGTGATGATTACAATTTTATTGGTCAATTTCATATTGCGGCTTATACAACTGCGGCATGCCCTGCACTTTTATTTCGGGCACTTTAAACAGGTATTTGGCAGCGAATATAAACATAGCTCCGTAAAAATATTTAATGTATTGCCAGCTAAATTTGGGTATAGTTTGAGTTTTAGCGTTTATAATATAGGTTTTAGGGAAATAATAGTTTTTAAGTCCGGCAAGCTGCATTCGGTACGACAAGTCAATATCGTAACCAAAACGCACAAAACGTTCATCAAATAACCCAACTTCATTAAACACATTTTTGCGCAGCAGCATAAAAGCGCCATTCAAGATATCCACTTCTGTTGTTTGAAACTCCTCTACCCATTCCTTACGGTTACGATTGTTTAACCTTGATTTTGGAAAATACTTAGCCAAACCAACCAGTTTAAAAAAAGCTGCCCATGGTTTGGTAAGCCCGCGATTTGATTCGGGCAGGAACCTGCCCTGTGGCGATAACATACGTACACCTGTTCCACTGGCATCACGATGGGTGTCCATAAACTCTAATACTTTCTCTAAAGTATCTTTGCCGCAAATTGTATCCGCACTGACCAGTAAAATATACTCACCCGTAGCCTTTTCAATAGCCCGGTTATAACCT
This sequence comes from Mucilaginibacter sp., assembly GCF_039935595.1. Taxonomy (GTDB): domain Bacteria; phylum Bacteroidota; class Bacteroidia; order Sphingobacteriales; family Sphingobacteriaceae; genus Mucilaginibacter. The sequence goes on from NZ_JBDTJZ010000130.1 coordinate 18,077, forward strand.
TTGGCCATGCCTTCATTAACCTGGTTGGCCAAAATATGGAACTGCGGAAACTGGTAACTTATCATTTCGATAGAGTTATCGCATGATGCATTATCGACTATAAAAACCTCATAGTCAATATCTTTGCCTGCATTAATTAAGGAATTTAACGCTTGTTTGAGTAAACTACACTGATTGTAATTTACCATAATAATTGTCAGTTTCATAGGCTACCTGGATAATGAATTTTCATACGGAACACGTGTAGTGATAGACCGCCCGAGGGTGATCTCATCAACGTACTCCAATTCACCTCCAAAAGCTATGCCACGCGCAATGGTTGATAACTTAAGATTAAATTGTTTTAATCGTTTGTCTAAATAAAATATAGTGGTGTCGCCTTCCATGGTGGCGCTCAGGGCAAAAATAATTTCTTTTGCTTCGCTCTCTTTTAACCGCTCAACTAACGAATCAACTTCCAGGTCAGCCGGACCAACGCCATCCATTGGCGATATCAATCCGCCTAAAACATGGTAAACGCCATTATATTGATTCGTATTTTCAATAGCCATTACATCGCGGGTATCTTCAACTATGCAAACCAGACTTTGGTCGCGTTTATGTGACGCACATATTTCGCAAACGGCCTGATCTGATATATTATAGCAGGTTTTACAAAACTGTATTTCGTTGCGCAACTTGCTTACGGCATGACTAAATTGCTCCACCTCTGCTTTGTCCTGTTTTAGTAAATGCAGCACCAGTCGCAAGGCGGTTTTTTGTCCTACTCCCGGTAATTTGGCAAATTCAGCTACGGCGTTCTCTAATAGTTTAGAAGAAAAATTCATTAGTTCAAAGATAGGTATTAGTCGGAAAGTCCGGAAGTCGGAAAGTCCGAAAGATTATTTTTAGTTAGATAGACCTAAAGATTTATGCAAGGCTTTGTTTAGTTAGTGAGTATTTATAAATTGTGAGCCTAAACCTTTGTAAGTTATGAGCTTTAAATTTGAAAAATTAATTGTTTGGCAAAAGGCAGTAGATCTGTCATATAATGTCCATGAACTAACCAGATCATTTCCAAAAGAAGAACTTTTTATTTTAACAGCGCAGATAAAACGCGCCGCTGATTCTGTATCATTAAATATTGCCGAGGGTTCAACCGGGCAGTCAAATCCAGAATTTAACAAGTTTTTAGGGTACGCTTTGCGCTCAAATATTGAAGTGGTTGGATGTCTATATTTGGCACAACGACGGGAAATGATTAACCACGACCGTTTTACTACTATTTACGCTCAATGTGAAGAAATCTTGGTAATGATTAACGGCTTACGAAATTCATTAAAATTATAATTAACATATTAATTCAATAACTTTAAACCACAATCTTTCGGACTTTCGGACTTTACCGACTTCCGGACTCATAAACCACATGACCCCAGCCCTGCTACTCTCCTTCATCATCGGTTACTTTTTGGTACTATTGGTTATATCGTGGCTTACCTCGCGTAAATCATCAGATAACGATACGTTTTTTGTGGCTAACCGTAACTCCAAATGGTATTTGGTGGCTTTTGGAATGATAGGTACCGCGTTGAGCGGGGTAACTTTTATATCCGTACCCGGCAAGGTAGGCGCGCCAAGCGGCGATGAGTTTGCGTATTTTCAATTTGTACTGGGTAACGCTGCGGGTTTTATTATTATAGCTACGGTACTGTTGCCGCTTTATTACCGCATGAAGCTCACCTCCATTTACAGCTATATTGAACATGCTTTAGGTACCTGGAGCTATAAAACCGCGGCGGGTATATTTTTAATAAGCCGGGTTATAGGGTCGGCATTCAGGTTGTACCTGGTAGTTATTGTATTACAGAAATTTATTTTTGATAGCTACCACGTACCTTTTGCAGTAACTGTACTGATATGTTTAGCATTGATATGGGCCTATACCTTTAAAGGCGGTTTAAAAACCATTATTATTACCGATAGTTTGCAAACGCTGTTCCTGGTATCATCGGTTTTCCTATCTATTTATTTTATATGTCGCAGTTTAAATATGAACGTTTTTGAAGCGGCGGATGCCATTAAAAACAGCAGTTACTCTAAAATATTTTTTCTGGATAATTTTATGAGCAGCCACCTGCACCTTACCAAGCAGTTTTTGGGCGGTTTATTCATAACCGTAGGTATGACCGGACTTGACCAGGACCTGATGCAAAAAAACCTGAGTCTTAAAAACATCCGCGAAGCGCAAAAAAACATGTTCAGCTTTACGGCGGTATTTGTGGTTATCAATATCTTCTTTTTAAGTGTGGGCGCTTTGTTGTACATCTATGCGACTAAGTATGGCATTACGGTTGAAAAAACCGATTACCTGTACCCTACCATCGCTTTACAATACCTGGGGATAATACCCGCTATTGTATTTATGCTGGGCCTTACTGCCGCCACTTTTGCCACAACAGATTCGGCACTTACAGCGCTTACAACGTCCTTTTGTGTAGATTTTTTAAACTTTAACAAAGGCGGCGATAACAATAGCAAACAACGCATCAGTGTAAGGCATTACGTACATATTGCATTTTCGGGCTTGCTGTTTTTAACTATCATCATATTCAATGCCATAAATGACAAGGCGGTGGTAACAGCCATATTTTCGGTAGCATCCTATACGTACGGACCATTATTAGGCTTATATTCGTTCGGCTTGTTTGTTGGTGACAGGCAAGTAAAAGACAAACTGGTTCCGTTTATTTGTTTACTATCGCCGGCTATATGTTACTATTTAAGCAATAACTCGGTACAATTAATTGGCTATAAATTTGACAATGAGCTTATCCTGGTAAACGGATTGATTACCTTTGCCGGATTGTGGTTAACATCATCGCGTAAAACAAAAGTGGCGGTAGCGTAGTTAGAATGGATTGCGGCGGACTCACCCCGACTGCGCTACACTGGTCGACCCTCTCTTCCGCAAGCGGTAAAGAGGGTTACAATCAAAAAAAATTCCCTCTCTAGCATAGAGAGGGTGGTCAAGCGAAGCGATGACCGGGTGAGTTAACTAATAAAGTGATTAAAATAGAATTGATAATAAAGAGATATGACTGGTGAAGAAAAAATAAGACAAGCGTTTGAGAACAAGAACTGGCAGGAAATAAAGGTAACCGACTCGTGGCAGATATTTAAAATAATGGCCGAGTTTGTTGACGGCTTTGAAAAACTGGCTAAAATTGGGCCCTGTGTATCCATATTTGGTTCGGCACGTACGCACTACGATAATAAGTACTACAAACTATCAGAAGATATCGCACGGTTGTTAACCGAGCATGGCTATGGCGTAATATCAGGCGGTGGCCCGGGTATTATGGAAGCGGCCAATAAAGGCGCTTATGAGGCAGGGGGTAAATCGGTAGGGTTAAATATCGAGCTGCCTTTTGAGCAGTTTCATAATAAGTATATTGACAGGGATAAGATACTGGAGTTTGACTACTTTTTTATCCGCAAGGTAATGTTCATGAAATACTCGCAGGGGTTTATTTGTCTGCCGGGAGGTTTTGGAACGATGGATGAATCATTCGAGGCGATAACACTAATACAAACCGGTAAAATTGCCCGTTTCCCTATTGTATTTGTGGGTAAAGAGTATTGGAAAGGGCTATTTGCCTGGGTAGAGGAAAAAATGCTGAACGAGGAGCATAACATCCACCCTGATGACCTGAACCTTTACCGCGTGGTTGATACCGCCGAAGAAGCTGTTGAGCACATTACCCGTTTCTATAACAAATACGTGTTGAAACCGAATTTTTAATTAGCGTATGGTTCATAGATCATGGTTCATGGCTATGATCTATGAACCATGAACTATGAACCATGATCTAAACTATGGCCAAATCCGACAAGCCAGCCGCTTTAGGCTTTATATTTATCACACTTTTAATTGATGTTACCGGTTTGGGTATCATCATCCCGGTATTACCCAAACTGATACAAACCCTTATTCATGGCGATTTAAGCAACGCCTCGCGCTACGCAGGTTTATTAACGCTGGCTTACGCGGTAATGCAGTTTTTATTTGCTCCTGTGCTGGGTAATTTAAGTGATAGGTTTGGTCGCAGACCGATATTGTTGGGCTCATTATTGGGGTTTAGTATTGATTATATGTTTATGGCCTTTGCCCCTACTATTGGCTGGCTATTTCTGGGTCGCGGTATAGCAGGTATAACCGGGGCAAGCTTTACTACTGCATCCGCTTATATAGCCGACGTAAGCACACCCGAAAAACGAGCGCAAAACTTTGGATTGATAGGCGTTGCCTTTGGTATAGGCTTTATTATAGGCCCTGTTATTGGCGGTATTTTAGGTAAATACAGCACCCATCTTCCGTTTATTGCCGCCTCGGTTTTAGCATTACTTAACGCGATTTATGGCTATTTTGTATTGCCCGAATCATTAGATGTTGCACACCGCCGCCCGTTTGATATCAAAAGGGCCAATCCGTTGGGCTCGTTAAAGCAATTGGCCAAACACCCTGCTGTTTTGGGTTTAGCGGTATCCTTGTTTTTAATATATTTTGCAGGGCAGGCGGTACAAAGCGTTTGGACGTTTTACACTATCGACAAATTTAACTGGAATGAGGCCTGGATAGGTTATTCGTTAGGTTTTGTGGGCCTTACTGTGGCCGCGGTACAGGGCGGGTTGATACGTATTGTTATTCCTAAATTAGGGAAGCAACGCAGTATATGGATAGGCTTGCTGTTATATTGCCTGGGCCTGATACTGTTTGGCATTGCTACAAAAGGCTGGATGATGTTCTTGTTTATTATACCCTATTCGCTGGGCGGCATTGCCGGACCGGCATTACAAGGGGTCATGACCGAGCAGGTACCATCAAATGAACAGGGCGAATTACAGGGCGGCTTAACCAGTTTAATGAGTTTGAGTTCCATTTTCGGGCCATGGCTGATGACGTACCTGTTTTATTATTTTACCAAACCCGGCGCCCCTGTTATATTGCCCGGTGCTCCATTTTTTTTAGGGGCTTTGCTAATGCTTACCAGCGCAATATTAGCGGTACGCAGTTTTAAAAGAAACACAAATTAATTTCATTGGTTATATAGCTGCTTAAATATACCGCTACCCTGATTTTTATGGCTGATCAGCTCCCGTCTAAACCCAAAACTACACCGAAAAAAAAAGGCCGACGGGGCAAATCCGCCGCGATGGGGTTTATTTTTATCACCATATTTATTGATGTATTGGGGCTGGGCATCATCATTCCGGTTATGCCTAAGTTACTGGAAACATTGGGCCATGTGGATGTAAGCACCGCATCGCGCTACAGCGGCTGGCTCACCTTTGTATACGCTACCATGCAACTCATCTTTGCATCTATAATGGGTAATTTAAGCGATAGGTATGGGCGCAGACCCATCCTGCTCATCTCGTTATTTGGTTTTGGTATTGACTATATGTTTATGGCATTTGCGCCAACCATTGCCTGGCTTTTTGTGGGCAGGTTTATAGCCGGGGTAACCGGGGCAACTACATCCACCGCTACAGCTTATATTGCCGATATCAGCACCGGGCATAAACGGTCGGCAAATTTTGGATTGGTTGGCGCGGCATCTGGCTTAGGGCTTATTATAGGCATAGCGCTGGGCGCTTACCTGGGCGATCTTAGTGTGAAGTATCCATTTATTGCCGCCGCTTCGTTTGCTTTCGCTAACGCGCTATACGGCTATTTTGTATTACCCGAATCACTTAAACCCGAACACCGCCGAAAATTTGAATGGAAGCGCGCCAACCCGGTTGGCGCATTGGTAAGGGTATTTACCAGGCATACTGATCTGGCCGGATTAATAGGTGCCATTACGCTGGTTTACATTGGCCAAAAAGCGGTGGAGTATTTACTCTCTTTTTACCTGATTGAAAAATTTGCGTGGACATTAAGCAGTATCGGTACGTTGGGGCTTACCATTGGTTTGTTACTGGTGGGTATTCAGGGCGGGATAATACGCTATACCATACCCAAATTTGGGCAGAAAAAAAATATTGTATGGGGGCTTCTGTTTTACGCGTTAGGGCTTGTACTCATCGCAATAGTTAACAAAGGATGGATGATGTACCTATGTATGATACCGTATTGTTTGGGGGGAATATCCGGCCCGGCTTTACAGGCACTTGCTACAGATAAGGTAGCTAAAAATGAACAGGGCGAGTTACAGGGTGCCTTAACTATTGTTAACAGTATAAGCGTAATTATTGGACCACTGTTATTTGGCTATATTTTTTATCATTTCACAACCGACAAAACCAGTAGCTATTATTTCCCGGGCGCGCCTTACATATTGGCGGCATTATTAATGCTGATAAGCACAATTATGGTAGCATGGACATTTAGGAAAGGGAATAAAGCTAAACGTCAAGTCCGCTTACACCCCCGGATATAACAAACTTCATCATATCAGCCGAGCTCTTATCAATTGGCTTTACTTTATCTTTTGATATAATGATAACCTGCCCGGCAAACGAGTAGGAATAAGGAAAATACACAGCAACCTCGCCGGGTAAGTTCAGTTTGGTCAGGTCCTTTTGCACTAAAAAGCCGATCTTTTTTACGCCAAATTCATTTATTTCAACTATAACAGCTTCGGTAAACTTTTTTTCATCGCCCACAAAAGCTTCGGTAAGGTCTTTTATTGATGAGTACAGGAAGTTGAAGAATGGCAGGCGGTTTATCCAACGGTTTATCCAACGTTTTATAGGGTCGGTAATTACATTGGTTACCAATATACCCACTATCATAATGATAACCACCACGTTTACGATGCCCAGGCCCGGTATATACATGGGCTTGCCTTTTTTGCTTACCCATAAAATATCGCTCAGGTTTAAAGCATTATCCAAACTTGATACCGCCCAGAATATCAGGAAAGCTGCTGCCCCGATAGGCACAACCACTAATAACCCTTTAATAAAGTAATTTAACAGTGCTCCGGCTAATCTTTTCATGGGTAAGTAAATTACTCATAAAAATACACTCTTTTTACCCTTTGCGAAATATTAGTTAAAATTTCGTACGGAATAGTGCCTATTTGCTTAGCCAGTTCCTCAATTTTAACCTGGTCGTTAAATACAATTACTTCATCGCCCTCATCAATATCAGGTACAGCGCTAATATCCAGCATGGTCATATCCATTGATATATTGCCAATAGTAGGTACCAGCGTACCGTTTATCAGCATTTTACCTACGCCATTACCAAAGGCACGCACATAACCATCGGCATAACCTATACGCACCGTGGCTATTTTGCCTCCTTTAGGCATTGCGCCGTTGCGGCTATAACCAACGGTATCGCCTGCAGGTACCTTTTTAATTTGCGATATGTTGGTTTTTAAACTGGAAATAGGCTGTAAAGCGTTTTCATCACCGGGTATAGCCGCATCAACACCGTATAAACCAATGCCTAATCGCACCATATCAAACTGTGCGCCCGGCCAGCGGCTTATACCCGATGTATTTAAAATATGTTTAATAACCGGATAACCCAGCGCCTCTTCAATTTCGGTGCAGGCCTCTTTAAAACCGGTTATTTGCTGCAAGGTAAAATCGTCATGTTCTTCAGCCTCGCTTGAAGCAAGGTGCGAAAACACGGAAATCACCCTAATATATTTGTTTTGCTCCAGCAGGTCAGCTAAAATACCAATATCGGTTATTTCAAAACCCAGACGGTGCATACCCGTATCAATTTTAAGATGTATGGGGTAGTTTAAAACATCGCGGTTTTGCGCAAACTTTATAAACTCGTCAAACAAATTAAAGCTGTATAAAACCGGTTCAAGCTTGTATTTAATCAGTTTATCAAACGCCGATGGCTCGGCATTAAGTACCATAATAGGCATATTAATACCGGTTTGGCGCAGGGAAACACCCTCGTCAATATAAGCCACCGCCAAATAATCAACCTTATGGTACTGCAATACATTAGCCAGTTCAAAAGTGCCGCTACCGTACGAGAATGCCTTTACCATAGCCATTAGCTTTACCCCCGGCTGCAATTTGGAGCGATAATAGTTAAGATTATTTACCATAGCATTCAGGTTTATCTCCATCACCGTTTCGTGCGCTTTTTGGGTAAGGGCACGGCTCACCCGCTCAAACTCAAACTTGCGCGAGCCTTTTATCAGGATGGTTTCTTCTTTAAAGGCATGGGTATTCAGGTGGTTTAGCAGCGCTACGGTATCGGTATAAAAATACTTTTCGGGCACTTCAAAATAGTCCTGGTATTTAACCAATGCTTCGCCCACACCAATAAACCTGCCTATTTTTTGCGCTTTTACCAGTTGGGCAACTTGTTTATATAATTCGTCCTCAGGTAGGCCCGATTGAAATATATCCGACAATATCAGCGTATTTTTTTCATGCTGATTTTGCTGGTTCAAAAAATTCAATGCTATCTCCAGCGATTGTATATCTGAATTATACGAATCATCAATAATGGAGCAATCATTTATTCCGTTTTTTAGTTCCAAACGCATACTTACGCGGGTAAGACGCTCAATGCGTTTATCCGCCTCGGCAGGTTTATAGCCCATGGCCAGCATAGTGGCCCAACAAATAATAGCATTCTCTACCGATGCTTTATCCGTGAACGGCACTAAACATTCTATTTCCTCGCCATTAAATATGGCGCGCAGGTAATAGTTTTTTTCGATGACCGTTTCGGTAAATACATACAGGTCAGCCTGTTTAAAGCTACGGCTCCAGGTAAAACATTTGGTTTTTGGCAGATCAGCTTTATAGGGCAATAACTGGTCGTAGTTATGAATAAACAACTCGCAATGTTTAAACAGCTTTAGCTTTTCGCGTATTTTTTCGTCGGTATCCGCAAAACCCTCGTCGTGCGCCGATCCAATATGCGTAAGCACCCCTATAGATGGCTGTATTATAGCTTCCAGCCTTTCCATTTCGCCGGGCATGGATATGCCTGCTTCAAATATACCCAGGTTGTTGCTTGCGGTAATTTGCCATACCGATAGCGGCACCCCAATTTGCGAGTTATAGCTTTTAGGGTTACGAACAATATTTTTGTCAGGGAACAGTAGTTGGTACAGCCATTCCTTCACAATAGTTTTGCCGTTACTGCCCGTTACCCCTATCACCTGCAAATCAAACTGGCCGCGGTGATGTTTGGCCAGTTGTTGCAACGCGGTAAGCACATCAGGCACTATCAATATATTAGCATCGGCCAATTTTATTTCGGGGCCATCTTTCACCACAAAATTGCGTACACCGGTGGCATAGGCTTCGGCAATAAATTCATGGCCGTTGCGGCGCCCACTAAGGGCAAAAAAAAGGCCGCCTACGGGGTTATTTATGCGGCGGCTATCCGTAAGCAGGGTACTAATGGTATCCGCGTTTACAATAGTGCCGGTGGCGTTAATAATTTGCTGTACTTCTGTTATGGTGTAATGGTTACTAAGCATATAGATTACGAATTTGCTTATATTTTAAACAATAGAAGAATTTTAACGAATTTTGGTTTTAATGGATGACCAAAAACCCCGAAAAATTACGGACGAGAAAGTAGCCCTTACCAAAGCCGAACACTATTGCGCCTACCAGGAACGTGCGCAGCAGGAAGTAAGGGACAAGCTTTATGAATGGGGATTATGGACCGACGCGGTAGAAAACATTATATCGCAACTGATAACATCCAATTACCTTAACGAAGAACGTTTTGCCAAAGCCTACACGCAAGGCAAATTTAAACAGAAAGCCTGGGGACGTATCAAAATAAAACAAGGACTTAAACTTAAAAAAGTATCGGAAGTACTAATAAAAAAGGCACTATTAACCATTGATGCCGACGACTATTTACAAACCCTGCATAAAATTTTGGCTAAAAAGGCCCCATTGATAAAAGAAAAGACCGATTATAAACGTCGCTATAAACTACAGCACTACGCCATGAGCCGCGGTTATGAAGCCGATTTGATAAGTGATGTTTTGAAAAACAGCGACTTATAAGTTTTTCAAAAAAATTTAAATGTTTTCCTTGCAGAATATGCATTTCTATCTATATTTGCACTCCGCAAACGCGATAGTGATTGCGAATACAAAATATGCGAAAGTAGCTCAGTTGGTAGAGCACGACCTTGCCAAGGTCGGGGTCGCGAGTTCGAATCTCGTCTTTCGCTCAAATCCCTTTCATAAGAAGGGATTTATTGTTAAAATTAAAAGGTTTAGACACCTGCTCAGATGGTGGAACTGGTAGACACGCAGGACTTAAAATCCTGTTCCCGTAAACGGAGTGCGGGTTCGATTCCCGCTCTGAGTACTCGATGGGAAGCACGTTCTGAAAGACGTGACTTCCCATTTTTATTTCCCTTCAATTCCTTAGTAATCAAGGGATCAATACCGGATCAATACCAAAACTTGTGGGGAAGCG
>NZ_JBDTJZ010000131.1:0-5698 GCF_039935595.1 Mucilaginibacter sp.
GATTGTAGCTGCCTTCACGACGCTCTCCACCGCCACTACGGCTGCTGCTGGTACCTTCGCCTGCTACTTCTATTCTAACTTCGCGGCCCTTAAATTGAATATCTTTAAAGTTTGCGGTTACTTTCTCAACGTCAGCATGCGGAACTTCAAAAAATGAGTACACGCCTTTAACATCTATTTTACCAACGCTGCGTCCGCTTATTTTGCTATTGTTGCAAATGTAACCCAGCAAGTCGCCACGGTTAAATTCGTCAACAGAACCTAAGTTGATGAACAAACGGGTGTATTCTGATTTGCCACCGCTATCGCGATCGCCACGTTCGCCACGGCTTGGACGCTCACCACGTTCGCCGCGATCACGGTCACGATCAAAACGACCTTCTTCAACAGGCGCATTCAAATCAGGCGCGTTTTTATAATAATCTAAAAAGCGGTTAAACTCAATAGATGCAAACCGTTTAATAAAATCTTCCTTGGTCAGGTCCTTAAACTCGTCCATTATACGCGGCAGGTATTGTTCAATTTGCTGCTCGTTAACCTCTACATCATGTATTTTATGTACAATAGAGAATAGTTGTTTTTCGCAAACATCAAACCCGGTTGGTATTTCTACTTTATTAAATTTTTTGCCCAGAACGCGTTCTATCTGGCGTATTTTGCCTAATTCTTTCGAATTAATAATAGCTATTGATACACCTGTTTTACCGGCACGCGCGGTACGCCCGCTGCGGTGGGTATAGTTTTCAACCTCGTCAGGTAACGAATAATTAATAACGTGCGTAACGTCATTAACGTCAATACCACGCGCGGCAACGTCAGTAGCTATTAATAGCTGCAGGCTGCGGTCGCGGTAGCGTTTCATTACTTTATCGCGCTGTTGCTGCGAAAGGTCACCGTGTAAAGAGTCGGCATTGTAACCGTCTTTCATCAGGGCCTCAGCAATATCCTGTGTTTCAATTTTGGTACGGCAAAATACTATACCAAAAATATCAGGGTTAAAATCAACAATGCGTTTAAATGCGGCATATTTATCACGGGCACGTACTACATAGTATTCGTGCTCAATGTTAACGTTACCGGTATTTTTTTCGCCCATGGTAAGCTCAAACGGCTCATGCATGTACTTTTTAGCTATGCGCCTAACTTCGGTTGGCATAGTGGCCGAGAATAGCCAGGTTTTTTTCTCTTGGGGGGTGGTAGATAAGATACTATCAATGTCTTCCTGAAAGCCCATATTGAGCATTTCGTCAGCCTCATCCAATACTACAAATTTAACACCTGAAAAATTTATAGCGCCACGATTAATAATATCCAGCATACGGCCCGGGGTGGCAACAACAATTTGCACACCGCGCCTAATCTGGCGCAATTGGTCTGAGATACTGGCTCCACCATAAACGGCAACAACGTGTACGTTGTCCATTTTTTTGGAGTAATTTTTAATGTCGTTTGCGATCTGTAAACAAAGTTCGCGGGTTGGGCACAAAATAAGTGCTTGTGGAGAATTTTCTTCGAAATTCAGTAGTTCCAGCAATGGCAAGCCAAAAGCAGCAGTTTTTCCGGTCCCGGTTTGGGCTAATCCGACAAAATCGTTGCTGCCTGTAAGCAATACCGGAATAGACTGTTCCTGGATTGGAGTTGGTTTTTCAAAACCTAACTCAGAGATGGCATTAACAATATCATGACGGATTCCCAGTTCAATAAATGGGTTCATGATTTAAAATAACGGACCTGGCTACATCGCCAAATCGGGCGCAAAGGTACGTTTAATTTATTGCTTTTCAAATAGCGTGCAATACTTAAGCTGGATTTTGTTAAAACTCGACATTGGTATGCTCTTCCGCGGGTTTTAAAGTTTCACGATTTTTATAATAAGCTATACACAATCCTATCACACCAAACGTAACACCCATATCAGCAACGTTGAATATTCCTGTGCGTAAATTATATATGCCTACATTCATAAAATCAGTTACATGGCGGTCAAATAATATACGGTCCATAATATTACCCAGACCACCCGCTATTATTAAGGAGTAAGAAAATACTTGTAAAGGATTCATTTTTTTTAAATGAGTGATGACGTAAATAAACAAAGCCACCAATATGCCTAACGGCACTATACTTAGCAGCCAAAAGCTCAAGGCTTTAGGCAGGTTATCGCCCAGGTTTAATGCCGCGCCGGTATTTTCAACATATTGTAACCGGAAGGTATCGTGAAGATAGGATATGGATTCGCCGTATATTAAATGATCTTTTGCTATAACCTTGGTTACCCTGTCGCATCCAATAAACAGGATACAGTTAAGGCAAAATAATAATACTTTGATCCGGTTATTCATGAAATTTTAACGCGCACGCTATTAAAAATATTGCCAAGTTACCTTAACCTATCGGCTGATTTTACCAGCTTATCATCCCGCTGTATGGCTTTTTGTGCCAACACTACTAATAATATACTTGCAGAAAGTAGTATTACACCAATGCCATAATTATTAAACTGTATATCGGTGCCGTATATAGCGTCTTTAGCCGTTTGCGATGCCCAATAGCTATCGCCTATAATTACCAGCATGGCGCTGTAACATAGCGTAATTTGCAGTTTGCGGTTTTTATATAAAAAAATGATAATAAACGGCAGCAAAGCTACCAGAGCGGTAACAACAGCCAGGGCGGTAAAAGTTTCGGTGTGGATAGTTTGCCCGTTAACCTGTTGGTCAACACCGGTAACTTTAATGGTTTCGGTAACACCGTTTAGCTGGATATTATGTAATAAAGGGAATATAAAAAGTGCTGCTAAAGCCAATGAGGCCAGCAGCAGGTATATGCTTTGTATGCGCTGTAACATGTTTTAGTATTAAGTGAGGCAAATATAATTGTTTTAGCAATTGCAGCTTTGATTTATTAATAAAGCAATTATTACAAAAAAGTAATTTAATATTGTAGCTTTAAAAGGTTAAACACATAATACGATGGATACTCCTGATAATCAACAAACCCCTAAGGACGTTGTTATTAGCGACCAGCATCTTAAAAAGATGTTTCTGGAGCACTTAAATGGCATTTATTTTGGTAAAAAGCACCTGCTCGATTTTTTTGCCGAGGTCATGAACTTAGCTTCTTTAAAACATTTAAAGCTGGCTATTAACGAATGTATTGACGATACCGTTAAGCAAATTGAGCATATGGATGAAATATATACCGAAATTGGGAAAACGCCATCCAAAACAAGTGTGCTGGGTGTAAAAGCTATGACGCTTGAAGCCTATCTTTCGGTAATTAAAACCGGCAAAACCCCGGTAGAACGTGACGTATTTATATTGTTTTACCTGCAGATAATTGAGGGTATAGAAATAACCTACTTTAAAGTATTAAAAAACCTGGCCCAGGCCATAGGTTATAAATTTGCCTACCTTAACGAGCCATTTGACCTTGCCGTTGATAATAAGGTAATGTTTGAGACTATTTATAAAGAGTATATTAGTTAATTGGCGAATCGTGATCAGTGATTAGGACCTTACTGATCACGAATCTCTAATCACCAATCACTATCTTTGCTGCGTGAGCAGCAAAGAGCGCTTTTTTATTGAATTATCTTACGATGGCACCAACTATCATGGCTGGCAAATGCAGCCTAATGCGATTGGTGTGCAGGAGGTTTTAAATAAAGCACTCGCTACCATTTTACGTCAACCTATTGAAACTACAGGTTGCGGGCGTACAGATACCGGGGTACATGCTACAGAGTTTTTCGCGCATTTTGATGTGGTTGATAGTTCATGGTTCATGGATCATGGTACTTCGCTTAGAAGTATCAATTCTATTTTGCCACATGATATCGCCGTGAAAAGAATTATTAAAGTAGATGCTGATGCGCATGCCCGGTTCGATGCTACGCTGCGGTCATATAAGTACTATATTCACTTTAATAAAGATCCTTTTAAAAATGGCTACTCATGGTTGCTACGCGAAAAGCCTGATGTGGATTTGATGAACCAGGCAGCAATGCTGTTAATGGATTATACCGATTTTAGCTGTTTCAGTAAATCAAACACACAAACCAAAACTAATAACTGTAAAATATCCCGTGCCGAATGGGTGGACATGGGCGACAGCATAGTTTTTAATATAACTGCCGACAGGTTTTTGCGCAACATGGTGCGCGCCATAGTAGGGACGCTATTAATGGTAGGCAATAAAGAAATACTGCCGGAAGCTATTCATGATATCATCAACAGCAAAAATCGTGGCAATGCCGGCACATCGGTACCGGCGTGTGGATTATATTTAACGGAGGTTAAGTATCCCTATCTGTAATTTCGGATTTCGGATGTTCGATTTCGGATTTATTAATTATTAAATTTGACGAGTTCGTTCGTTAATTCACTCAATCACTAATTAAAAAATGGCAGGAGGCGTTACCGGTAAAGCATTTGATTGGAAACTGTTAAAACGGGTAATGCATTATGTTAAGCCATATAATGCAACTTTTGTGGTATCGGTATTTTTAACCATTTTTTTGGCGGGGAGCGCTTTATTGCAACCCATGCTGATACAAAAAACGCTCGACAAGTATATACTGCCCAATAACTACAATGGTTTGTTGTTTATGGTGGAACTGATGATAACGCAGCTCTTTATTCAAACTATAGCTCAGTATTATCAAACCCATTTAACCAACACGCTGGGCCAATCCGTAATACGCGATCTGCGTATTGATATTTTTAACCACATAACCAGTTTGCGGTTAAAATACTTTGACCGCACGCCTATTGGCGTGCTCATTACACGTACAGTATCTGACCTGGAAACAATCGCTGATATTTTTTCGGAAGGGCTGATATCCATCATGGGCGATCTGCTGCTGGTTGTTGCTATTGTGGCCTACATGCTGGTCGAAGACTGGAAACTGGCGTTGATAACCTTAATACCTATGCCTTTTTTAATCGCGTCTACCTATGTGTTTAAGGAGGCTATAAATTCATCTTTTCAGGAAGTTCGCACACAGGTGGGGCATTTAAATACATTTTTGGCCGAGCATATATCAGGTATTAGCATTATCCAATATTTTGCCCGCGAGGACCAGAAAATGCGCAAGTTTAAAGAGGTTAATTTAAAATACCGCGATGCCAACATACGGTCAAACTGGTATTACTCTATATTTTTCCCGGTTGTCGAAATATTATTTGCTGTAAGTATAGGTCTGTTGGTATGGTATGGCTGCAAGCGTATATTAAGTGACGAGCAATTGTACGCGCTATCAACAGGTAAAAGTGTAACGCCGGGTTTAATTGTAGAATTTATTATGTTGCTTAACCTGTTGTTCAGGCCCATACGGCAGCTGGCGGATAAATTTAATACCCTGCAAATGGGTATGGTTGGTGCCGACCGCATATTTAAGGTTTTAGACACCGATGAAGTAGCTATAAACAACGGAAAGTTAAAACCCGAAAGGATTGAAGGCGATATTGATTTTAAAAACGTTTGGTTTGCTTATAATGACGAGAATTGGGTGCTTAAAGATATTAGCTTCCACGTAAAACCGGGAGAAACGTTGGCGCTTGTTGGCGCCACGGGCGCAGGCAAATCATCAACCATAAATATATTGAACCGCTTTTATGAGATTGGCAAAGGCAGTGTTACTGTTGACGGACATGATATAAGGGATTACGATGTAGATTACCTGCGAGGCCAAATA